>NZ_JBWYIJ010000011.1:0-133094 GCF_056779695.1 Acinetobacter sp. 25-47-122 | reverse complement strand
TTTGAATGGCACATTTTGCAAAACGGTTGCCATTAATATTCTTCTTCAACACTTGCATAATTTGAGCAACGTTGAGATCAGTAAAAGTTTTGAGTAGTGGAGCAAAATAAGTATCGATATTGGTTTTGATACTTTCAGGGCTTTCTTCACCATAGCCTAAGCCACCGATGGTGGTTGCTTCGCCCCAACCAATGAAACCATCCGAAGTTTCGATTTTAATGAGGACTAAGGTTTGAGTTTGCATCGTTGCGACCGCCATCTTGTGTGGGCGGATCGTCGGGATTTCAACGAGCAAGGTTTCAATATTTTTGTACATGCAGCAATATATTCCATTAATATATGCTAAATACCTTATTTGAAATAAAGTATTGAAAATAGAGGTTAAGTAGTATATTAAAATACTAAAAAAGTATGGATTGAGGAAATTTCAATGGAATTAAGAACATTAAAGTATTTTGCTACTGTGGTCGAAGAAAAAAGTATTACAAAAGCTGCTGAAAAATTATGTATCGCACAACCACCACTTACACGACAAATCAAAAACTTAGAGTCAGAGTTAGGTGTCGTATTATTTGAAAGAGGCATGAGACCGATCAAAACAACTGAAGTTGGAGAATTTTTTTACCAATATGCTGTACAGATACTGACCTTAACAGCACATGCTAAATCGATGGTAAATCGATATAAAGTGACAGATACTACGGTACGAATTGGGTATGTTGGTTCGCTTTTTTATTGGAAATTACCTGAGATCATTGATTATTTAAGAAAGCATATTGCAAATATAAAAGTTGAATTAGTGGAATGCGGAACCAGAGACCAGGTAGAAGCTTTGAAATTGGGAAAAATTGATATTGGGTTTGGTCGATTAGGAATTAGTGATCCTTCAATAAAAAGAATAGTGATCGAAAGAGAGCAACTTTTTTTAGCAGTGCACAAAGATCATACATTAGTGACCCAAAATGTTAAGGAAGTACATTTATCACAATTGGTCAACGAACATATTTATATATATCCAAATACTCCTAAACCAAACTTCTCAACTTTTGTTCAAGGAATATTCTCTGAACTTGACTTAATTCCCCAAAATCTGATCGAGACGAGAGAAATCCATATGGCATTGGGAATGGTGTCATCTGGTGAGGGGGGGTGTATTATTCCAAAGAGTGCATGCTCTATAGGTATGAAAAATTTGAAATTTATACCAATTCTAGATAATGAGGCTGAAAGTCCAATTACAGTTGCCTATAGAAGTATCGATAATAATGAATACATCAAACAAATATTAGATTATCTAGACGAATTGAAGAGCATGAACTAATTTTTATGATTAGATTAATATAAAATATCTATTTATATGTAATATTTAATGGAAAAATAAATAGAATAATAATGTTAAAAATGATATTAATTTTATAAATCAGCATAAATTGGCATGGATTTGTCATAGGGATAGCGCTGATCTATAAAATATTTAGGATGATTTCGATGGGAAAAATTTCCGAGTTAAAGAGTAATGATGCAAAAAAAAAGGATATTTATGCTTGGTATGTTGTAATACTTTGCATGATTGCATATATATTTTCTTTTATCGATCGTCAAATTTTGGCTTTGATGATTGAACCGATAAAAGCAGATTTGAATTTAACAGACACGCAATTCAGTTTACTTCACGGACTAGCTTTTTCTTTATTTTACGCATTCATGGGTCTTCCATTGGCTTATATCGCAGATCGATTCTCAAGACCAAAATTAATTGCTGCCGGGATTGTATTTTGGAGCATTGCAACAGCTTTATGTGGTTTAAGTAAGAACTTTATCCAGTTGTTTTTGAGCAGAATGGGCGTAGGAATTGGTGAAGCTGCTTTGTCACCTGCAGCCTATTCAATGTTTAGTGATATGTTTGCAAAAGATAAATTGGGTCGAGCTGTCGCTATATATTCGATTGGATCTTTTGTTGGTGGGGGAATCGCATTCTTAGTAGGTGGTTTTGTCATTGGATTACTCAAGGACATGTCTCTTATCGCTGTACCCTTATTGGGAATGTTAAAGGCATGGCAAGTGGCGTTTATTTTAGTAGGTTTACCAGGAGTCATTATTGGCATATTGGTACTTTTAACTGTTAAAGATCCTAAGCGTAAAGGGCAAATGGTCGATGCGCAGGGGAACGTGGTAAAAGTAAAGCTTAGTGATACTTTTAAATTTTTGAAAAAGCATAAAAAAACATTTACATGTCATTATTTGGGATTTACTTTTTATGCCATGGCATTGTTTTGCTTAATTAGCTGGACACCTGCATTTTACATACGACATTACAATATGACAGCTACTGAAGTGGGTTATATGTTGGGTGCCGTGTTGCTGATTTCAAATACTTTGGGTGTATTTTCGGCTGGTTGGATGAATGATTATTTTATTCAAAAAGGCAGAAAAGATTCGCCTATGTTTGTGGGGGTGATTGGAATTGTAGGTCTGATTATTCCAATGATTTTGTTTTCACAAGTTAATGAATTATGGCTATCAGTTACATTGTTGGTTGTTGCAATGTTTTTCGCTTCTTTCCCAATGCCGATCTCAACAACAGCAATGCAAATGCTTTCGCCAAATCAATTACGTGCCCAAATCTCATCTATCTTTTTACTCATCAGTAATTTGATTGCTTTAGGTATTGGTACCACATTAGTGGCTTTAATTACGGATCGTATTTTTGAAAATCCTTTAATGGTCGGTTCATCGATATCTATCGTTGGTGCAATATCATGCGTATTGTGCTTTGTATTATTGAAAGTGGGTTGTAAAGCCTTCGAAAATAGTTTGCAAGTTGAGTCTAAATAAATCATGTCTGAATAAAATAATGAGGGTACACCTATCATGTATTTATCGAATCTGAAACTTTTAAAGAAATTCAACTTATTGTCTTCAAAAGATTATTTTCAGATTAAAGATGTGATAGGACAATACTTGTGCCCTCATCAATTTGAAGTATTGAATGATGAATCTTTAGAAGTAAAATTAAGTGGGTTTTCATTTGGTCAAGTTGCACTATTTGAATTAAGTTACAATGCTCCAGTTCAAATTAGTTTTGGTGCTGAGTGTCAAAGTTATCTGTTTAGATTTAATTTGGAAGGGGAATGTAAAGTCAAATATGATCATTCAACTTATCAACAACGTCCTGGATTACTTACAGTTTCTCATCCTCATTTTGAAAATAGAATTGAACTCCAAGCCAAATGTAGAAATATCATATTAAAAATTGATCATGAGTTGATCAACACTGTTTTATATCGCTTGTTGGGGTATATCCCTCAAAAAAATCTTATTTTCGATAGTGGCATTTCCTATACATCTGAAGAAAGAATTTCAATTTTAGAAACACTGAACTACTTATGCTTTGCATATTCAAATATTGAAAACTGGTGGCAAATTTCTGATAGCTTTAGTTCATATTTGACTGAGTTATTACTGATCAAAATTCCACATAATTTCAGTGAACGAATCGCAGATAAAAAATATCAACTCATCCCAAGTTATATCAAAAATGCAGCTCATTTGATTGAGCAACATTATATGGAAGCAATCTCGATTGAGGAAGTTGCGAGGCTTGTAAAAGTCTCGGTAAGAACGCTTCAAAAGGGATTTAATACCTATTTGAACCAAACGCCTCTCAGTTTCATGACATCAATCAAATTGGACCGAGTTCATCAAGAACTTAAACACACTCAGGTTGATCAGCCTATAATTGATATCTTCAATGCTCATGGTGTAAGAAGTTTTGGACACTTTACTCGGCTTTATAAAAAACGTTATGGATGCACGCCTTCAGAAACCGTGAAACAAAACAAATTAATAGAAATAAATTCGTAATTCGAATAGCAGCACCGCTTTTTGACGCGAGTAAAAGGAAGAATCTTTCCTACTATCACAATACACAATAAATATGTAAGGGAAGAAAATGAAAATCACGGTTCTTGGCGGTGGACATGGATGTTATGCATCAGCAGTGGAGATGGCGGAAAAAAATCACGAAGTTAAATTATGGCGAAGAGATCGAGATTCACTAAAAGAATTAGCGAAATATGGTGAGCTTACTGTAAAAGACTTTCGTGGCACTAGAACAGTATCTGTTGGGGATGAACATCAAAAAATCCAACTTGAAACTGATTTATCCAAAGCTATTGAAAACGCTGAATTGATTATTATTCCTTTACCCGCAACAAGCCATGAAGATTTATCGATTGAAATAGCACCCTACTTAACATCTGGTCAAGTCGTATTTTTACCCCCAGGTACTTTTGGAACATACCTATTTGCTCAAGCAATGCTTAAAGTTGGAAATAAGTCTGACGTGGCTTTTGCTGAAACGGGTACTTTGCCATATTTAGTAAGAAAACATAGTCCGAATTCTATCGTGATTAGTGTATATGCGACGCGATTGCCTACTGGGGTCTATCCAGCAAAATTAAAAGATCATGCTATTAGAGTATTAAAGCAAGCTTATGACAGCATCGAGCCTATAGAGGATGCTTTGAGTGGAGCTTTAATGAATGCAGGACCCATTATTCATCCTCCATTAATTATGCTCAATGCTGCACCTTTAGAACATTTTGATGTATGGGATATTCATAATGAAGGTACTCAACCTTCAGTGAGGAGAGTAACGAGCTTATTAGATCAAGAGCGAATGAATATTCGTGAAGCATTGGGATACTCGAAACAGCATTTCCCACTCGCAGATCATTACAATAAAGAGGGTGAAGGAGATGAGTGGATGTATGGTAGGGGGGCACATGGTAAGTTGACTGACAGTGGCGATTGGCGCGAGAAAATAGATTTACATTCACATCGGTATATGCTCGAAGACACACGATTAGGCCTGTCATTTATTGTATCGGTTGGTAAGTATGTTGGAGTCAAAACGCCGATTGCTGAAGGGCTTCTGAATATCGCATCATCAATTACTGGTAGGGATTTGTATAGTGAGGGTCGCACTCTTGAAAATTTAGGGTTATTTGATTTAACACAGCAACAATTAAAACACCTGTTGAACTCCGGAGAGCAATCTGCATGATTAAAAATATTATTATTGTAGGTGCAGGTAGAATGGGTAATGCGATTGCGATCGCATTCGCATATGCAGGAATTGAGATTGCACTTGTAGATGTAAAAGATCGAAACTCAGCAGAAAAAAATGAATTTCTGCAAAAATGGAATGACAGCCTCGACCAAGAGTTGCATCTCTTAGAACATATCGGGATGTTAGTGAATGATCAATGTAAAGTATTAAAAGAAAGAATTCATTTCTATTTCAAAGATAATCAAACTATTGATTGGAAAAATTGTGAATTAATTATTGAAGGTGTACCTGAAATAATGACTCATAAACAACATTGTTTTCGGTGGTTAGAACCCTTAATTTCTAAAAACTGTATTGTAGCATCAACGACTTCGACCTTTTTGGTCACTGATATAGCAAAATTAATTTCTCATCCAGAACGTATTGTTAATGCGCATTGGCTTAATCCTGGGTATTTAATGCCTTTAGTTGAGCTAAGCCGATCGGAGCATACTGCTGATATAGCAGTAGAAAAACTAAAAACATTACTTGAGGCAATTGGTAAAGTCCCTGTGATTTGTAATGCAGTTGCTGGATACATTGTTCCAAGAATTCAAGCATTGGCAATGAATGAAGCAGCGAGAATGGTTGAAGAAAACGTAGCAAGTGCTGAGGATATTGATAAAGCGATTCGTACAGGTTTTGGTTTGCGTTTTTCAGTGTTAGGAATGTTAGAGTTTATCGATTGGGGTGGAGGAGATATTCTGTATCATGCTTCAGAGTATTTGAGAGAAGAACTTGGTGAGCGTTACAAAGCCCCTGATATTATCAAAAAAAATATGAGGGAAAATAGAAATGGCATTAGAGAACTATCAGGTTTTTACAAATATGAAAGCATGGATATTTATCAATATAAACTAAATGTCATATCAAAATTCGCTGAAAATTTGCGATTTAATCAGCTTATTCCACAATATGAAATTATGAAATAAGCGTTAGTAGGTAAAAAGATTTTAGTCTTTTTACCTATTTGGCATTAAATTGAATATTTTCTTTAATTGTAAATTTAGTGACTCAAGTTCTTGTTCATCAAAAGAATTTAATATACCAGCTAAAGTAACACGATTGATCTGATTAATTTCATCCACAAGACCATATCCTTTTTCAGTGAGCTTCACCATAGAAATCCTTTCATCATGAGGGGATGAGAAAACTTCAACTATACCTTCTTCGACTAATCTATAGATTGCCTTAGTTGCAGTTGTTAATTTGATTGTTGCTAAATTTGCTATTTCAGTGATATTGGCTTCACCGAGAGCATTTGTACTCAAAATGATTTTTCTTTTTGTATTATCGAGACCTATTTTTTTTAAAGATTTATCAATCAATTGGGAATACTTACCATTAACTTGAGATATCCAAAAAAATGGGAAATTTTCCAAACTTTTGGGATCGTTATTTGGCAAATAATTTTCAAAATTTTTTAACATGAGCAGCAATTAAACTTAAAAAAATATAATTGATTATACAAGAAAAAAGACAAAGATTATTTTATTTCAAAATAACTTGACAAATACATTAATTTTTCAGATATTGATGTTGAGTATAAAAATACATGGAAAAGTGAATTGAATATTATATCTAGAAGTCTCTCTTTAGGAGATGGAAAAATTAGAGTCGTGGTTAAAGACTCAATTGATATACAAAATGAAGTGACGACACTTGGAACTCAGGCGCGCGTTGAAGCATGCCCTGCAAACTCACACGCTGAAATTATAAAAAATATACTCAGCAGTGATTGCAAAATTATTGGAAAAACTCATCTTCATGAACTTGCATTCGGTATAACTGGAGTAAACAAAAACTTCGGAACACCTTTAAATGTTAAATATCCGCAACTTATTCCTGGAGGCTCTTCCAGTGGTTCGGCTGCAGCTATTGCGGCAGATATAGCGGACTTCAGTATTGGTACGGATACTGGTGGCTCAATTCGTATGCCAGCCGCTTGCTGTGGAGTGTATGGATTAAAACCTTCATTTGGTCGTGTAAGTCGTGATGGTGTTTGGCCAAAAGATACCACTTTAGACTGCGTCGGACCATTCGCATCAGATATCAACAATCTGATTCTTGCTATGCGGATCATTGATCCTACATTTAACGAAATCCAAATCGATCTACAGCAGATTCAATTAGGAAAATTACGTGTCGAAGCGGAATCTGAAATTTGGCGTGTCTTAGATGCTGAGTTAACAAAAATTGATTTACCTCAAAAAAATCTATTCATAGACAATATTGATGAGGCATATCAAGCAGGTATGTCGATCATTAATTACGAAACTTGGGGTGCATATCATGATCTTACTCAAACTGGACTTCTAGCCAATGATGTTCAGCAGCGTTTATTAAAAGCATCTGAAACCACTCAAAAAGATGTAGAAAATGCTGAATTAATAAGAACTCAATTCACAGAGCAGATCAATGATTTACTCAACAATGTTGATGTTTTGATACTGCCGACACTACCTCAATTTCCACCTAAATTAGACGAAGCTGAAAATACTGTTGCTTTCCTCAATTTAACTAAGCTCGTGCGACCATTCAATCTATCGGGCCATCCAGCGCTCACGATTCCATATGAAACATCAAATGGCTTACCTGTCGGTATGCAATTAATTGCTAAGCATGGTGAAGATGAAAAATTGTGTGCTATTGCACAACACATTGTCGATATTACGAAGCATTCACAAGGAGGTGGCAAATGAGCAATTTAGCCAAAGATCAAACTGAGAGCTTGATTGATCTTGAAGAATTATGTCAAGAGATTAGACAGCGAGCGTGTTCAGGTGAATTCGACGAACAAGCATACGTGAGTCAAGACATTATTCAAAAACTGAAATCAATTGGGGTATATCGTGCTTTAGTTCCTAAACGTTTCGGTGGTGATGAGGTTTCACCGCGTACGTTTTGTGAACTTATTGAAAGGCTTTCTAAAGCAGATGGATCAGTAGGTTGGGTTGCAAGTTTTGGTATGAGCCCAGCTTATCTTGGGAGTTTACCTGAAGAGACACTTTCTGAACTTTATAAAAATGGCCCAGATATCGTTTTTGCTGGTGGAATTTTTCCACCGCAAGCTGCTCAAGTGACCGATGAGGGTTTAGTTGTAAAAGGCCGTTGGAAATTCTCAAGTGGTTGTAAAGGTGCAGATATCGTTGGTGTAGGCATTGCCCCGATCAAAGATAATGAATCTCATGGCTTACCACGTATGGCTGTTTTACCAGCGCATAAAGCTAAAATTGAAATGACGTGGGATACAGTAGGTTTAAAAGGCACAGGTAGTCACGATCTCATTGTCGATAATGTACTTGTACCTGAGCATTGGACTTTTGTTCGGGGTGAGCCATCTAAACTCAGCGAACCATTTTTCAAATATCCATCCCTCTCTTTGGCGACTCAAGTCCTTACCGTAGTCGGAATTGGCGTAGCCTCGGCGTCATTGGAAGAATTTAGAAAATTAGCTCCAGGTAAGTCGTCGATTACTGGAGGTGCAGAAATTGCTAATCGACCTATCACTCAGTACGAATTTGCGAAAGCTGAAGCTGAGTTCCTAGCTGCAAGAACATGGTTCTACAACACCATGGATATTGTATGGGAAGAAGTACTCAACGGACGAAAACCTGCGCCACATTTAATTAGTGATATGCGTCTATCTTGTACACATGCGGCAAGAGTCTGTGCAAAGGTCACCCGCAAAATGCAAATGTTAGCTGGCATGACTGCCATTTATACCAACCATCCATTTAGTCGCTTTGTGAATGACACGAATGTCGTTACACAGCATGCATTTATGGGTGATGCAACTTTACAAAATGCTGGTGCGATGAGCTTTGGGCTTAATCCGACACCTGGATATTTATAAATGACCGAAAAGAAGGAAATCGAAATGGAAGCTAAAAAATCATTACGCGTATTGTTCTGTATGGGTATTAACCAAAACTTCTTTGATGCAGAGCCAGCAGAAGCAAAAGCAGTGTGGGCAGCATTTGGTGAAATGTGGAATGGTATCCATGATTTACCTGGCGTGCATGTATACGGCAACTTAGATGATGATCAAAGCATGGTAGGTGCAAGTACGGGTTGGCCTTGGACAACCTATTTATTGGCTGATGTACCTGATATTGAAACAGTTCATGCTGCATGTAATTTATTCCGTACGACTGTGGTCGGAGAAGGTCCATATAAACTTTGGAAGTATTGCAAAGTTGAAGCAAGAGTTGGTCGTGAATTAATTATTCAACGATAAGGATATCGATATGGTCGACTCTAATGAACTCAAAAGCATTCTTCAACGTCTTCAACAGTTGGAAGCGCAGAATCAAATTCGTAATTGCCTAAATCGCTATATGGAAATTTGTGATGAACTTAATCAAAACACAAATTTAGAAGCGCTGATGGATTTATTTGATCGTGAGTGTATTTGGGAGGGGGTAGGGAAAAAATACGCCCAGTCATTTGGTCGGCTTGAGTCTTGGCAGGCAGTATATGACATGTTTAAAACATACACGCTGAAGGACACGCATTTTGTTATGAATGCACATTTTGTGAATTCTGAACAAATTTATATTGATGGTGATGTGGCTGTTGGTCACTGGTTGATGTTGCAAACATCAACTTTCAAAACGGGTGCAAGCCACTTGAATGCAGCCAAACTGACAATCCGTTTTAAGCAACAAAATAATGGCATTTGGAAAATCAAACACTTCCAAACAGAAAATATTTTCAGTCGACCAGTAACGCATTGGACCAGTGATGATGAGTTACCAGTACCGCAATCAAATTTAGTCGGTTGAGTTGCATAAACAGTTATAAGGGAATACATGATGAATAGTGCAATACCAGTTCAAAATATTGAAATTGATTACAATGAATTAGTTCAAAGTGACCGAGTGCATACCTCTTTATATAAAGATGCACAAATCTTTGAAGATGAAATGGAAAAAATTTTCTACAGCACTTGGGTTTGGGTTGCTCATGCAAGTGAAATTCCAGATGCTGGTAGTTATAAAACGATTAATATTGGTAAACAACCTGTAGTGGCTGTACGAGATCGTAAGAAAAAAGTCCACGTTTTACTCAACCGCTGTCGCCATCGTGCTGCTACAGTTTGTGAGCATAAAAAAGGCAAAACAAATAGCTTTGTATGTCCATATCATGGTTGGAGTTACGCTTTGGATGGTACATTGCGTGGCGTTCCTTCACCTGAAAGTTATGGTGAATGTTTAGACAAATCTGAATTTCCACTGATCAGCCTACGTGTAGAAGAATATAACGGCATGATCTTTGCGACCTTCAAAGACGATATTGAGCCATTAGAAGACTTTTTAGGTGCTGCGAAAAAGTGGATTGATCTATTCATGAAGCAAGGCGCAGGTTATCCAGTCAAAGTATTAGGTGAACATCGTTTTACATTCCCAGGTAACTGGAAGATTCAGTTGGAAAATACAACTGACGCGTATCATTTCCCATTAGTTCATAAATCATTCTTAAGTTCTGTAGACGAAAAAACAGAAGAGCTTTTCAACTTTGAAAATCAACCAGGCTATGTTGAAGATCTAGGAAATGGTCACAGCGTGATGGTGATGATTCCAGAACTGGTAGATCTTGATGAAGAGTTGATGGAGCGACCAATCCAAGAGCGTTTTGAAGAACTTGCCCAAGCGCTGCGTGAAGAAGGTCATGAGGAACTTGAAGTTCGTCGAATTTGCCGTGCTGTCGGTGGTTCGGGCTTTAACTTAAATATTTTCCCTAACATTGCATGTTCTATGGCGTTCTTCCGTGTAATGCAACCATTAGCGGTAGATAAAACTGAAATTCACCACTCAGTGATTACGATGGATGGTGGACCACAAATTGCCAACCAATATCGCCTACGTCTACATGAACATTTCCAAGGTCCTTTCGGTTTTGGTACGCCAGATGATGCGGAAGCTTGGGAGCGTGTACAGCATGGTGCAAATGCGGGCAATGATCTTTGGATCATGTTGAACCGTGGTTTACCAGGAGAAGTCAAAACTGAAGATGGTCTGAAGAGTGACGTGAGTGCTGAAACAGGCATGCGTGGCGCTTACCAACAATGGAAAAAGTTGATGACGGCTTAAGGGGAAGAGCATGAAAATTAATTTAAATCTTTTGAACGAAGTAACAGCATTCATTTGGGCTGAAGCTGACATGTTAGATCATTCAGAGTATCAAGCATGGTTAAATTTATGGAATGAAAATGGCAAATACATCATTCCAATTGATCCATCATTGACAGATTACGAAAACCATTTGAACTATGCATATGACAATCACCACATGCGTCAATTACGTGTAGAGCGTTTAGAAAATGGTGAAGCAATCTCGACAGCTCCCAAGGCCAATACTGTTCGTAGCCTGTCACGTGTGCGAATTATTGAAGAAACTGATCACAAGATAATTTTACGCTGTGCACAAAATTTAAGAGAGTTCCGCAAAGAAAATTTGCGTCATTACACTGCTGATGTGATTTATGAGCTAATACGTCAAGAGAATGGCGAACTCAAAATAGACCGTAAAATTATCAATCTAGTCAATTCGACAGATACCTTAGCTGGTATCAGTTACATTCTATAGGAGGTGACCATGTCACAAGTTGTTTTGGTTACTGGTGCTGCCTCTGGTTTAGGTAATGTGATTGCTGAATATTTTGCTGAACAAGGGCATCAAGTTATTTTAACTGCAAGTACCTTAGAAAAAGCGGAAAGTGCTAAAGCTGAGAGTCAGTATCCATCGCAAATGTATCCCTTAAAACTGGATATATCAGTAGAGCAGGACTTTAGAGAAGCAGTGAGTTGGATTGAAACTCATTTCAACAAGTTGGATGTTTTAATCAATAACGCCACAGTAACTAAAGCAACTCCTGTCCTTGAAATCACTGCGAGTGATTTTGATTGGGTGACACAAGTCAACCAACGAGGAACCTTTCAGTCATGCCAAATTATTGGTCAATATATGGCATCTAAAGGCTTTGGTCGAATTATCAACATGGCTTCATTGGCTGGTCAGAATGGTGGTACTGCAACGGGAGCGCATTATGCAGCTTCAAAAGGGGCAATCGTAACTTTGACTAAAATTTTTGCAAAAGAATTTGCCGCTAAAGGTGTGACGGTAAATGCCGTAGCACCAGGACCAATGGAGTCTCCAATAGTACACAGCGTTGTTTCAGATGAAAAAATGGAAGCGTTTATCAATAACATTCCTGTCAAGGCTTTAGGCAGTATGAGTTTTATCGCTGAAACTTGTGCTTTGTTAGCATCCCCACAAGCAGCTTTTGTGACAGGAGCAACATGGGATATTAACGGAGGACTATTTATGCGCTAAGCATTGGCTTAGTCATAAAGGGGGAAAACTATGAACGAAAAATACTCCGTAATAGTAAATAAAAGATCAGTAGAAGCGGAAAATGTTGTTGTCTTAGATTTAATTTCAGCAACTGAGTCTCCATTACCTGAAATCGAAGCTGGATCACATATCGATCTATTCCTGCCTAATGGGTTAATCCGTCAGTATTCTCTATGTCAAGATCCTAGTTTAAAAGGTGTTTTTCGACTAGGGATCTTAAAAGACGAAGCATCAAGAGGGGGGTCACTGTCGGCGTTTAATGACATCTTTGAAGGGATGCAACTACAAGTCAGCCATCCTAAAAATTTGTTCCCATTGTTAGATGCATCTCACAGCATTTTAGTTGGTGGTGGTATTGGGATTACACCGTTAATTACCATGGCTTATGATTTATTAAATAACGATAAGTCATTTGAATTGCATTATTGTGCAGCTTCCAAACAAACCGCTGCATTTGTAGATGAAATAAAGCAAGGTCCCTTAGCGAGTTATACAACTTTCCATTTTAAAGATGATGGTGCAAATCATCGTGAATTTTTTGATCACGCAATGAAAGATATTGCCAAAGATTCACATTTATATACCTGTGGTCCTAATGGATTTATGGATTGGATTATTAATCTTGCTGAGTCTAAGGGTTTTAGTTCCGATCAATTACATAAAGAATATTTTCAGGTAGATATTGATTTAGGTGGTGCTAGTTTTGAAGTTGTTGCACAACAAAGTGGTAAAACGATTCAAGTAGCTCCAGAGGAAACTATTCTGCAAGCTTTAGCGCGAGAAGGGATTAAAGTCGATTTATCGTGCGAACAAGGCGTTTGTGGAACGTGTATGTGTGATGTGCTTGAAGGCGAACCCGATCATCGAGACGTCTACTTTACTGACGAAGAAAAAGAAAGTAATGAGCAGATTTTAGTGTGTTGTTCTCGATCAAAAACACCGAGATTAGTTTTAGATATTTAATAGTTGAATTGCCATCATGGAAGGTCATTTTGGGATTCAGGAGAAGGGAATGAATAGTTATCAAAAATCGGAAGAACAAGCTATTGATCCGATGAAATTCCGCAGAGCACTCGGTAATTTTGCAACTGGGGTTACCATTATTACAGCGCAAAATGCGCAAGGTGAAAAAGTGGGTGTAACTGCCAATAGTTTTAACTCAGTTTCATTAGACCCACCTTTAATCTTGTGGAGTATTGATAAAAAATCGACCAGTTTTGAAGTTTTTAAAAACTCTAGTCATTTTGCAGTCAATATTTTATCTGGATCTCAAATCGAGGTATCGAATAAATTTGCTAAACGCAATATTGATAAATTCGAAGGAGCAAACTACCGTTTGGGTGTAGGTAATGCTCCAGTTCTGGAAAATTGCTCTGCTGTTTTTGAATGTGAATTATTTCAAATTGTAGAAGGCGGGGATCACTGGATTATTATTGGAAAGGTCGTTAATTTTCAAGATGAAGGTCGTAGTCCATTAGTATATCACCAGGGTGCGTACTCAGCAGTAACACCACACCCAATGTTAAGAATTAAAGATTCAAATCCAGTCCAAACTGATGATTTGGGTCAACTATATCAAGGTAACTTATATAATAATGTTGCCTATCTCATGAGTCGAGCATTCAAGTTTTATCAAAATGATTACATCCCAAAGCAATTAGTCACAGGTTTTAGAACGAGTGAAGCTCGAATGCTTTTAGTGCTAGGCAGTGGTGCAAGTTCATGCAAAGATGATTTACCACGTGATATAGCAATGCCTATGCGAGAAATAGAAAGAGCAGCGGAAATCCTTAAGAAGGATGAGCTACTAGTCGAAACAGAAGAATTCTACCAATTAACGGATAAAGGTAAAAAAACCGCACATTATTTATTTGATATAGCTGATGAGCATCAAAATGAAGTATTTGCAAAATACAGTGACCAAGAAAAGAATACCTTTATCACCATTCTAAAAGATATTGCGGGTATTCATTAAATCAAATTGGGCTAAATGTTAGATCATTTGGCCTTTTTTTCAATCTATGAAGATTTAAAAGGGATTTAATTATTAATTAAGGTATATAAATATACTTAAAAGAAAATTGAATTTTCTATGGAATTGGAAAAGAATTGGGTTGAATATATGAAATTTCATATAGCTGAATAGAAAAAATTAAACAGGGTTGAGTGAGAAAATCAGTAAAAAACTAAGGGGAAGTTGAGTGAAAAAGTTACCTACATTTGCAATACTAGCAATTTGCTGTAATACAGCAGTTTATGCGGACTTGGTAAAAGATAGTCAAACGACAATAAATTTAAGAAATTTCTTTATTGATCGAAATAACACAACACAGCCTGATGTTGGTAGTTGGTCACAAGCATTAGGTCTAAAGTTTAGTTCAGGTTATACCAATACACCCATTCAGGTGGGTTTTGACGTGACTTCAAGTTACGCACTAAGATTATCAAATCATAATGCTGAAAGGTCTGATTCGATCTTACCATTTGATCCCATAAAAAATGAGCAAGAACGTAGTTATAATAAATTTGGTGCAACCTTAAAGCTGAAATATAAAGATTCTGAGCTATTAGTTGGGGAACTTTCGCCAAAAACACCTGTTGCATTTATTGATGATTCACGTCAGTTGGTGACAACATATGCTGGTGCGGCATTTGAAACCAAAGCCATTCAAGATTTAAAACTGTCTGCTGGACGAATCACGCATATTAATGCGCGTAATGATGATGAGTTTGAAAAACTAAGCTTGTTTGCACCAGGTAAAGCAAGAATAGAAAGTAATGGTTTAAGTTATGTTGGTTTAGACTATAATTTTAGCCCTAAAATTTCAGGCTCTTACTGGTTTGGTCAGCTGGAAGATATTTATAACCAACATTATTTAAATGCAGCATATAACACTCAAATTGGCGACTCTAAAATCAAATTAGATGCACGTTATTTCCATAACAGTGAAGCTGGTGACAAATACTATGGAAACATAGATAGCAAAACATTTGGCGTTCAGGCCAACATTCAAAATGGCTCACATAGTTTTGCTGCAGGTGTTCAAAAAAATTCCGGGGATACCAATTTTCCAACATTTGATGGATTCGCTCCTCAACCTTTCCTACATACTTGGTCAACTTTAGGTTTCATCAAACCTGAAGAACTTACTTATCATGCACTTTATTCTTATGACTTTAAAAATGTTGGTTTGCCGGGTTTAAGAACGACTTTGCGTTATTTATATGGTACGAACATAGAGCGTAATGGCCTACCAGATAATAAAGAAACTGAAGCTAATTTCATTGTCGGCTACACCGTTCCAGAAGGGTCTTTTAAAGGGTTGGGTATAGAATGGAGGTATATCGACACGACTACTAAATATGGTGCAGGAACAACCAATGGTAATGATTTTGTTGAAAATCGAATCATTACTACATATAGCTATAAATTCTAATTACATAAACAGTTAATGGACAAACTGGAGATTATATGATGTTTAAAAAATTATTATTATCAACAAGCTTAATCGCAATTGCCACTTATGCTCAAGCTGATATCACGATTGGAGTTGTGACATCATCATCCGGACCTGTAGCAATGGTAGGTATACCACAAAAAAATACAGTTGCTTTATTACCTAAAAAAATTGGTAATGAGAACGTTCGATATATTTCTCTTGATGATGCGAGTGATCCTACAGCATCTGTCAAAGCTGTCGAGAAACTAATTAAAGAAAACAAAGTTGATGCAATCATTGGTCCTTCTGGTTCACCAAATGCTTCTGCTGTGATTGGGACGATTGCTAAAGCGAAAGTACCTCTTCTTGCACCGGTTGGAACTTCTACGATAGTCATGCCAATGACGGATCAAAAAAAATGGGTGTTTAAGACCACTCAGAATGATGAAATCATCGCAGAAGCGCTTGTGCAAGATATGGTGAAGCGAAAAATTACAACTCTAGGATTTATCGGTACTGCTGATCCGTACGGAGAAAACTGGGGGAAAGTCTTAGCGAATTTAGCAAAGAAAAATGGGATTAAAATCGTTGCTCAAGAATCATTTCAACGTCAAGACACCTCTCTAACTGGTCAAGCGTTAAAACTCATAAGTAAAAAACCACAGGCAATTCTAGTTGCAGCACCAGGCAGTTCAGCAGTGCCTCCACAAACTGCTTTATATGATCGAGGCTATCGAGGGCAAATTTATCAAACGCATGGTGCGGCTTTAGATCAATATTTAAAAATGGGTGGCAAGAAAGTAGAAAATACGATTTTAGCTGCCAGTTTAATGCTTGTTTTAAATGAAGTATCTAATACACATCCTTCTAAGAAAATTGCTACTAAATATATCAATGATTATAAAGCAAAATATAAACAAACACCTGCAACTTTCGGGGCAAATGTGTATGACGCAGGTATTTTGCTTGAAAAAGCTGTACCGACTGCTTTGAAAAAAGCAAAGCCTGGCACCGTGCAATTCCGTGAAGCTCTACGTGATGCATTGGAATCTACAAAAGAAGTCGCAGGAACTCAAGGCGTGTATAACATGAGCCCATCTGATCATAGTGGATTTGACAAGCGTGGGCGTGAAATGATCATTGTTAAAAATGGTCAGTGGAAACTACTGAAGTAAATTTAGCTTTTCATCATAAATAAACTCAGAGCGATATGCATATATCGCTCTAGGTAAATTCATCCTCAAAAAAGGGTAGGAAGATGTTATGGATTTAAATATCGCGTTAATTTTGGGGCAGGATGGTATTACCAGTGGTGCTATTTATGCATTATTAGCGCTATGTATCATTTTAGTTTTTACTGTCACTCGGATATTACTTATTCCATTGGGTGAATTTGCTGTATTTGGTGCATTGACTTTGGCATCCATTCAAGCAGGTATTCCAAGCTTAATAGTTTGGCTGGTCGTTGCGTTTTTTATTGTCAATACAAGTCTGGATTTATACGCTAAATTTTTTAAAAATCAAATATTTAATATCAAAATTTTTATTGCGTCATTGATTTATATTTCTTTGATCGTTATCGCGATGTACACACTACCTTTAGCGACGCTTCCAATGCCAATTCAAGTTTTATTGACTTTGGCTGTGATTACACCGCTTGGTCCTCAAATGTATCGCACTTTTTTTCAACCTTTAGTCGCAGCCAAACCTTTAGTTTTATTGATCGTGTCGATAGCGGTTCATGTGGCATTAGTCGGTTTAGGACTCGTGATATTCGGTCCAAATGGTGCTCAAACACAACCATTTAGTGATAAAAGCTTTGAAATTGGGACTCTTGTTTTAAGCAGTCAAACTTTGATCATTATCGTTTCATTCTTTGTGATGATTTTAGTGCTTTGGTATTTCTTTGAAAAAACACTCTATGGTAAGGCATTGCATGCAACCGCTGTCAATCGAGTCGGTGCACAGCTCATGGGTATTTCTCCAATTTTTGCGGGCAAACTGACTTTTGTTTTAGCTACATTTATCGGAACCTTATCAGGCATTTTAATTGCACCGATCACAACCCTGTATTACGACTCAGGATTTATTTTAAGTCTGAAGGGATTTGTAGGAGCAATCATTGGAGGACTAATCAGCTTCCCAGTCGCAGCAATTGGTGCCGTGATTGTTGGTGTTATTGAGTCTTTCTCCATGTTTTGGGCAAGTGATTACAAAGAAATCATCGTCTTTACATTAATTATTCCTTTCTTACTTTGGAAATCACTCACAACTCGTCATGTTGAGGAGGATGAAGAATGAAATCAAAAACTTATTTCTTTATATTTGCGCTAATTGTATTCATCAGCCCATTTTTTTTACCGACCTATCAAGTCACTTTATTGAACTATATTGGTCTAAATGCATTAGTCGTGTTAGGTCTTGTATTGGTGACAGGCGTTGGAGGCATGACTACATTTGGTCAAGCAGCCTTAGTAGGAATTGGCGCATACGCAACTGCTTACTTAACTGTGACTGAACAATTACCAAGTTTCCTCGCATGGACAGGTGGCAATCCTTGGTTTGGACTTCTGCTCGGAATAGTCATTACAGTCGCATCTGCGATTTTGGTGGGTGGCTTAACACTAAAACTTTCAGGGCATTATCTGCCTTTAGGTACGATCGCTTGGGGCATTTCACTTTATTATTTCTTTTCGACCATTGAAACTTTAGGTGGGCATTCTGGAATTTCGAATATTCCCTCTATCTCTATCGCAGGATTTGCCTTTGATAATGGCAATAAAATGTTCTACCTCATATGGCTCATTGTATTTATTGCCATTATTTTGACAAAAAATCTTTTAAATTCTCGAGAGGGTCGAGCAATCCGCGCTTTGAAAGGCGGACAAGTAATGGCTGAGTCTATGGGAGTAAATACGTTTAGAGCAAAAATGATTATCTTTGTGATTGCTGCAATTTTTGCATCAATTTCAGGGTGGCTTTATGCACACACGCAAACTTTTATTAACCCGACACCTTTTGGACTCCAAATGGGTATCGACTACTTGTTTATGGCGTTGTTAGGCGGTGTCGGTAGTATTTGGGGTGCAATATTAGGTGCAGGCATATTCACCATGGTACGCCAATGGTTGCAAGATGCTTTGCCTATTATTTTTGGCGGACAAGGTCATTATGAAACAATCGTATTTGGATTAATCATTGTTGTATTGATGCAAAAAGCACCATCAGGGATTTGGTCATTTATTACTAAGTTGATCCCAAATAAATATAAGCCTGTAGATTTATATCCTTCAATCCACCCCATTCCTCAAATGGACAAAGTAGAAAATCAAATCAACAAGGGTGAATTGATATTAGATGCGAAGAACATCACGAAAAAATTTGGGGGCTTAGTTGCGAACAATGAAATGAATCTGAAAATTCACGCTGGAGAGGTTCTCGCTTTAATTGGTCCGAATGGTGCTGGTAAAAGTACCATGTTCAATCAAATATCAGGTGTAGATGTTCCAACAAGTGGTGAAGTTTTATTTAAAGGTAAAAAAATAAATGGCATACCATCCAGAGAAATTGCCAAATTAGGATTAAGTCGCACATTCCAACACGTAAAAATCTTGCCTGAAATGACTGTATTAGAAAATACAGCCATAGGTGCACATTTGCGCGGAGAAAAAAGTGTCATCTCATCCATGTTACTTCTTGATCGAGTTGAAGAAAATGAACTTCTCAATGAGGCTAAATATCAACTAGAACGTGTAGGGCTTGGAGAATATTTGTATGTCGAAGCTGGCAGTTTAGCACTCGGTCAGCAACGTATTTTAGAAATTGCACGTGCTTTATGTGCGAACCCAAGCTTATTACTACTTGATGAGCCCGCAGCAGGATTAAGATTTAAAGAGAAACAAGCCTTAGCTGAACTTCTATCTAAATTACGTGCTGAAGGTATGGCGATTCTCTTGGTCGAGCATGATATGGACTTTGTCATGAATCTCGCAGACCGAATTGTGGTCATGGAGTTCGGTCAAAAAATTGCTGAAGGATTACCAGAAGAAATTCAAAAAAATGAAGCTGTATTGGAAGCTTATTTAGGAGGTGCTGCATGATCACAATGCTTGGAAATCAAGAGGGCACGCCTCTGCTAGAAGTAAATAATTTGAGTGTTGCTTACGGAAAAGTCGAAGCGCTTTCAAATTTTAATATGCGTGTTAATCAAGGCCAAATTGTTTCTGTTGTTGGTCCAAATGGTGCGGGTAAAACAACTTTATTGTCTGCAATTATGGGGGTGCTGGGTTCTAAAGGACACGTCGATTTCGATGGACATGTGGAGCAATGTCCACAGGTTGAGCAAATGGTCATTCGTGGGCTTGGATTAGTGCCTGAAAAACGAGAGTTATTTGGAACAATGTCTATTGAAGACAATCTTATGCTTGGCGCTTTTCAACGCTATCGCCAAAGAGACAAAGAGATTTTGAGCACTTTAGATGAAGTGTATGACATTTTTCCTCGTTTGAAAGAAAGACGATCACAGCAAGCAGGAACACTTTCTGGTGGTGAACGACAAATGCTTGCAGTAGGTCGTGCACTCATGGCTAAACCTAAATTGTTGATGCTTGACGAGCCGAGTTTGGGATTAGCGCCACTCATCACCCGAGAAATTTTTAAGGTGATTGACCAATTAAGAGGACATGGCGTGTCTATCTTGTTAGTTGAGCAGAATGCTAGAGCTGCTTTACAACTTGCAGATTATGCTTATGTCTTAGAAATGGGAGAGCTTTCAATGGAAGGAAAGGGCTCTGATTTAGTTGAAGATCCAAGAATCATCGAAAGTTACTTAGGAATTAATAGTAAGCATCAAGACGTATTAGCTATTTAGAACATAACTACTTATACGCTTTTCAGGGTTTTGAATGGATGTCAAAAAAAATTTTGGTATATGGTGCTGGAGCCATAGGCTGTGTAGTTGCTGCTAGATTAACGCTAGCAGGACACCAAGTCACTGTTTTAGCGCGAGGGGAAAAAGTCGAAACGCTAAAGCAAAAAGGGATTCATTTAAAAGATGTACTGGGTGAATTTCAAGTACATCCATCTCGAATTGTGGATACTGAAGAATGCATTGAAAAACAGGATTTTATATTTATAGCAACCAAGTTTAACGCTTTATACGAAATCTCAACTCAGCTGAAGCGTTATATGCATAACGCGACAGTCATCGTGCCGTTAATGAATGGCATACCCTTTTGGTATTTTTACGGTTTAGAGAATAACTCTGAACATTCAAGCATAAATTGTTTAGATCAACAGGGCGTTTTAAATGACCATTTTCCATTAGAACATTTAATTGGCGCTGTCGTATTTATTACAGCGCAAAGTGTCAATGGAAATGAGGTCAAATCAGACAATCCATATTTGTTGATCTTTGGTGAGCCGAGTCATCAAATGACTGAACGATTACATGCTCTTGTTGAATTGTTTGAAAATACAAGTATCGAAGCACGACCCGTAGAGAACATCCGAGATCAAATTTGGACCAAGGTTATGGCTAACTTGAGCTCCAATCCATTATCGGTTGTGGCTGATGCTCCGCTAAGTAAAATTTATTCTGATCACAATTTAACTCGAATTACGCAACAAATTTTATATGAAGTTCGAGCTGTTGCGGCTTGCTATGGCGCTCGTATCAATATCGACCCAAACACATTTTTAAAATTGGGTTCAGAGATGGGGGAAACATATACATCAATGTGGCATGACTACAAAAATCATCGCCCTTTAGAGTTAGCACCCATTGCAGAAGCTGTATTTGAATTGGCAGATGCTTATGAATGTCCGATGCCGACATCCAAACTTATATATGAATTAACGGTCTATTTAAGCGAACAAGCCAGAACAAGGAATAATGAAGATGAAAAATAATGTATTGAATGTGTCTGAAGCTGAATGGGCGCTCAGAGTTAAATTAGCGAATTGTTATCACCTTATTGATTATTTTGGTTGGACGGAAACAATTTTTAATCATGTCTCAGCGCGCTTACCAGGAGCTGAACACTATTATTTAGTAAATCCTTTCGGCTTGAACTATACGGAAATCACACCCGAAAATTTATTAAAAGTTGATTTAAACGGTAATAAAGTGATTCATTCTGAATATGATGCCAATCCTGCAGGATTTGCTTTACATAGTGCTGTTCATGGTGCTCGTGATGATATTCGATGTTTAATACATACACATACCACACCAATCAGTGCCATTGCACAAAAGAAAGATGGCTTTAAAAATGACAATTTTTATGGTGCGCAGTTATATGGTCGGGTAGGCTATCATGCCTTTGAAGGCATTACCCTATTCGAAGAAGAAAAACAAAGAATGATCAAAAGTTTAGGTGATCATCACATTCTGGTACTTAGAAATCATGGTGTAGCTGTGGGAGAGAGTACGATTGAAAAAGCTTTTTTCCTACTCTGGACAGTTCAACGAGCGGCAGAAATACAATGCCAAGCGGATTCAATGCGTGGTGACGATGTTGAATTAGATCATATCGTAAAACAGAAGTGTGCAGACTTAACTCAAATGTTAATTCAAGAAAGTGCTTTCGCAGATAAGTTTTTTAATGCGATGGTTCGAAAAATGCAGGAAAACAAACACTAGTTCAGGGATAAATTGCGATGAATACGATATTAAAAGAGAAAATCAGTCATAAGTCGGCATGGGTGGGCAAAGACCTAAAAAATCAGACAGATTGGATTTATTATTTAAGCGCAGAAATGCTTCATGAATTAAGCCAAAATTTGCAATTGATAGAACAACAAGATCTAGAAATTGATCAATTGAATAACACGCATTTAACGATTAATAATTCACAAGTTTTATCTGAATTTAAAAAATATGCCGATGAGCTTGAGAATGGATATGGTTTCTTTCTATTAAAAGGTTTGGATGTCTCTAAATTTAGTGAACGCCAATTGGCGATTATTTACTATTTAATAGGCATGTATATGGGTCAACCCGTTACCCAAAATCCTAAAGGCGATTTATTGGGTAAAGTAGAAAACGTTGGTGATCTTAACAACAAATCAACGCGAGTTTATGAAACAAACGCATATCTCCCTTACCACACTGACTTATCTGACGTAGTTGGATTGCTATCAATTAGAAAAGCAATGAGTGGAGGATTGAGTAGTCTCGTCAGTGCTGCCACAGTCTACAATAGAATTTTAGAAAATTATCCTGAATATCTAGGTTATTATTATCATCCGACTTATTGTGATCATCTTGGTGACTCAGAACCAACACTCACGCCTATATTTAGCTTTTATGACAATAAATTAAGTTGCCGATACTTAAGAGCATATATTGAACTAGGACATGAGCGAAAAGGAATACCTTTATCCAGAGTTCAAGTCGATGCGCTTGATATTTTCGATCAGTACATACAAGATCCTGATCTCAGACTAGATATGATGCTTGAACCGGGTGATATGCAGTTCTGTAATAACTATTGTGTAATGCATTCACGATCGTCATTTATAGATGATGAAGACATCTCAAAGCGAAGAAAATTATTAAGATTATGGTTAAAAATGCCTAATGCCCGATCTTTAGCCAAGGATTTCCCAGGTAGAAATGGTATTCAAAAAGTAAATCTTTCTTAAAAAATGCTCAATATTTGACTACAACCTGACTCGGACTTTTAAGTCCGAGTCTTTTTTTTGCGATTACTCAAAAGTTGTAACACTGAATCTGATTTAGAGATGAGTAAAAATAATAATTACGCACTCATCTGATTGATCACCTAAATAATATTCTTTTTTTGTTAACGCGCTATATGGTTCGGCATTATATCGTCTAACAATATTCACACTTTGAATGAGTTAAGTTAAATCAGCTTCTGGAAGTGAGTTTTCCTCATTCAGCAGTCCTGAACGCATTTTAGTAAATTTGAGAGTGATTTCTATTCAAGTTGTTGAGGTATTGGTGCCAATGGTGAAAGGATTGAAACTACGACGACCACGAATACAGAACAAAGCCAATGGCAAGGTAGCAACTTAGATTTAAACAACCTTCAGCTTAAATCAGAAGGTCAAGACATCAATATTCAAGGTAGTCGCGTGAATGCGGCAGGCACTACGACCTTCGATGGCAGCAAAGACCTGAATGTGACTGCAGGCGTCGAGCATAGTAAACAGGACAACAGCAGTAAAACCAATAGCCAAAGTGTGAGCTATACCTATGGCGGTGGCGGCAGTGCTTCCATAGGCAAGCAAACCAGCCAATCACAAAACGAAAGCCTCACCCACGTAAATAGTGAAGTTGTACTGAATCGTACTGAAGGTGCTATTGATAAATTGAATGTTCAAGGCGGTACGGTGAGCATTGCTGATCGAGGTAGCCTGCAAGTTAAGGAAATTCATGTAGAAAGCTTGCAGGATACAGCATCCAGCAGCAATAGCAGTAAAGGCGGATCAATCGGTGCGGGTTATGGTTCAAGTGGCTTAAGCAATGTTACAGCGGGATACAACCAAGGCAAAGGAAAGAGCGATAGTGCATGGGTGAATGACACCAGTAAGTTGCTGATAGGTAATGCACAAAACGATGCAGACTTGGATGCAATGGGTGTGAAAAATGTCACTAATATTGGTGGTGTGATTGCGAATGCGACAAAGAAAACTGATGGTTCATTAAGTGATCATGGTAAGTTAAATTACTCGGGCGAACTTGAGCTGAAAGATCTTGAGGACCACAACTATAACAGTAGCAGCGGCTTTAATGTCTCGACCAATATCGGTATTCCACAAGGTGGGACCAAAGAAGCATCTACTGCACCAAAAGGTTCAACGACCATTGGCCTCAACAGCAGTGGACAAGAAACAGAACAGCTGACCAAAGCGACAATGGGTCAAGGTACAGTTACAAATGCTACAGATACAACCAATAGATATATCAATAACACACAAGAAATCACCCGAGACCAAACTACAGGCATGCTTGATGGTTCTGTGACGGTTGATCATCGTTTACTGACAGAAAGTGGCCGTGCTGAAATCATTCAAGAGCAGAAAGATTTGCCTGATAATCTAAAATCAGCAGCTGAAGACATCTTAGTTTTAGGAGTGAATACGGCAGTTAAGCTGGGCACTGGATATGATGTACAAAAGTTTGTGAATGAAGTAAATGGAATAGCTTCAACCTTAGATATACAAGAACAAGCAATATTCAGAGATTTAATAGCAGCTCAAGTAGAAGATAATCGATCAACAAATTTAGAGAGTAATGCGGCACCAATTGTGGTTGGTGGAGCAGTTGCAGCATATTGTGCGAAAAATCCTGTGGGGTGCGCCAAGGTTATTGAAAAGACGGCAACGGCCCTAGCTGCAATAGGTATTACTATAGGCATGAGTGGAGAGGAAAAGAAAGAGACTCCACCAAAGGGTGTTCCATCGACATCTGGTAATTCGGCTACGGGGATGCCTCCTAATGGGGATGACGATGAAAAAATTAACATACGAGAGCCAAACCCAAGACATAATAGCCAATCAGTAAAACAGAATTCTACAACAAAAGGTAATAATACCGTTGTTACTCGATCAGTAAATATGAAAGAAGATACAAGAGTGATAAGTAATGGCGGTGCAAAAAATATAGGCAGAGATTCCAAAACTGGTGACTTGCTTCATAAATTACCTAATGGTCGAATTTATGCTCAGAAAAGCGATGGGCAATTATACCCTCATTCAGGGCCCGGTGTTCATGCATTAGATAGAGGAGCATATAATGCATTGGGAGTTTATAATAAATTTGGTAGGACAGAAAAAGCTGAAGCTATCTTAAAAAGTATGAATATTAATCCACAAGCTAGAAGTGCTGCATTAAAAGTTTTAAAGGAGAATGGAAAATGAGCGTTTATTTTGAAAAGAAAGTAAGTTTAGAGTTAATTAAATTATTTTTAATATATGTTTTTAATATTAAAGAAGATGAGGTAAAAATATTTGAGCAAAATTATTTTTTTGAAAATGGGTATTTAGAGGTCGATGATCATATTAAATGTCTTTGTACTTATAGATATTTAACTGGTGATGTAAATTTAATTATTGACCTATATAGAATTGAGGATCAAAGTCCAAAAATAATGATTGAAAGAGTAAAGAGTTTCTTTTTATGTAATAATTGGGATGGGTTTATTATTGTAGAAAATATTGATGATGATTATTTGAAAATTGGTAATAGTCTAATTCAATCAGTTCGTATTAATGATGATTTAATTGAGGATGATATAGTCTATTTTATTGATAAGTAAATTTTAATCAGAGGCTGTATCCCATCTGACAGCTTAAATCAGAAGGTCAAGACATCAATATTCAAGGTAGTCGCGTGAATGCGGCAGGCACTACGACCTTCGATGGCAGCAAAGACCTGAATGTGACTGCAGGCGTCGAGCATAGTAAACAGGACAACAGCAGTAAAACCAATAGCCAAAGTGTGAGCTATACCTATGGCGGTGGCGGCAGTGCTTCAATAGGCAAGCAAACCAGCCAATCACAAAACGAAAGCCTCACCCACGTAAATAGTGAAGTTGTACTGAATCGTACTGAAGGTGCTATTGATAAATTGAATATCCAAGGCGGTACGGTGAGCATTGCTGATCGAGGTAGCCTGCAAGTTAAGGAAATTCATGTAGAAAGTTTGCAGGATACTGCATCCAGCAGCAATAGCAGTAAAGGCGGATCAATCGGTGCGGGTTATGGTTCAAGTGGCTTAAGCAATGTTACAGCGGGATACAACCAAGGCAAAGGAAAGAGCGATAGTGCATGGGTGAATGGCACCAGTAAGCTGCTGATAGGTAATGCAAAAAACGATGCAGACTTGGATGCGATGGGTGTTAAGAACGTCACCAATATCGGTGGTGTAATTGCCAATGCAACGAAGAATAGTGATGGCACATTGACCGACCATGGCAAACTGAACTACTCCGGTGAGCTCGAACTCAAAGATATCGAAGACCACAACTATAACAGTAGCAGCGGTTTTAATGTATCAACGAGTATTGGTATTCCACAAAAAGGTACACCAGAAGCTTCTACTGCACCAAAAGGTTCAACGACCATTGGCGTCAACAGCAGTGGACAAGAAACAGAACAGCTGACCAAAGCGACGATGGGTCAAGGCACTGTAAAAAATGTGACCGATATGACCAATCGAGACATTAACAACACGCAAGAAATCACCCGGGACCAAACTACAGGCATGCTGGATGGTTCAGTGACGGTTGATCACCGTTTATTAACAGAAAGTGGCCGTGCTGAAATCGTTCAAGAGCAGAAAGATTTGCCGCAGAATGCTGAAATTATTGGAAAAATGACCGCAGCTGGTGTCACAAGCCTAGGGGTAGCAACTGCTGCATTGGCAAGTAAGGATCAAAATCTTAAGCAAGCGTATGACACAGTCATGAACCCTGCAAGAACATTTGACTTTATACAAAAAAATCCAGAAGCAGCGACTGTTATTGAACAATTCAAGAGTGGTGATTATGACGGTTTGTTAAAAACCAAAGGCAGTCTTCAATTATTAGCCCAAGCTCTTGGACAAGATATTGATGTTTTAACTACATCAATTACTTCATTCTTAGGGGTAAAAGGTGCATTTGATCATCAAACTAATACGGTTGTGCTCGATGTCAACCAAGACAATCGTTCTGGAGTTGTAGACACCTTTGGTCATGAAATAGCGCATGGTCAGGGCATTAAAAATGAAACATCAGCCGATTTAATTGGAAAAACAGTAGATTGGGCCTTTGATTCAGGAGTTAAAAATAACCAAAGTACAATTAATCAATATAAAAATCAGCTCGGTGATGGTAAAGATGAGGCTACACAGGCTCAGAATCAAGAAATCCTAAAGAAAGATAATCAAACATTTATAAATAATGTTGCTGATCATCCAGATGAGATAGATACTAAAACATCGTTAGTACAAGATTTAGATTTTGCCACAAGTATTCTGGGGTGTGCTGGAGGTAATTTAAAAGCCTCAGCAGCATGTGTTGGAGATAAATATAATAATTATAAAAAATTAGATAATGTTCAAACAGCGGCATATCAACTGGGTTATCAAAAAGCAATAGATCAAATGGTCGATAATGCTAAGAATTTACCTCAAAATACACTTGATGCTCTTATACTTTTAACAGAAGATCCAAAAGCCTTTGGATCAGCGATCATTGAGGGATTAAAAGAATTACCCGCAGAGTATAAAGACAAAGCTGAAAAGATAGCTAAAGCAAAGTTAACTGCAAAAACGCAAGCAGAGTTTGAGGCGGCAGGAAAAGCTGAACTTGAATTAAAAGTTGAGATCGGTGGACTGATTTTAGGAGGTGCGGGAACAACACTAAAAGTTAGTGCAAAAGCTATTGATGCTGTTAAGAAGATCAAACTTAAAGCTGATTTTGATCCGAATCTGAATGTCCAAACGAATGGGCCTAGTGCTGCTAAAAAATCTAAAATTAATACAATTGAAGTTAAAGTAGAGAATTCAAAGAGAGGGACAAAAGAATATGAAATTTTAAATAATCCTCCAGC
The DNA here is from genome assembly GCF_056779695.1 of Acinetobacter sp. 25-47-122. Lineage (NCBI taxonomy): Bacteria > Pseudomonadati > Pseudomonadota > Gammaproteobacteria > Moraxellales > Moraxellaceae > Acinetobacter > Acinetobacter sp. 25-47-122. The sequence continues at coordinate 104,615 of NZ_JBWYIJ010000011.1, read as the reverse complement.
AAATAGTCATGTGAAGCTAAATAATGGTGTCGAATTTAAGACTAATGCATATGGATATGTAGAAGAAATTGAATTTCAGCCTAGTTTAACTAAAAATTCACGTGATTCGAGGCAGACTGCCGTTGGTAAGAAAGGATTACCAGAGGATGTTGGGGGGCATATTCAGGCTTGTTCATTGGGTGGGACTTGCGATAACTTTAATTTATTCCCACAGAATAAAAACTTTAACAATTCTGCTTACAAAACGTGGGAAAATGAGATTCGTACTGGATTAAAAAATGGTAATAAAATAGGGAAAGTTACAGTAAAATTTGATAGATCAAATGCAGCAAATATTAGACCAAATTCTTTAGTTGTTGAGTATAATATTAATGGTGTAAATCTAAGGAAAACTTTTGAAAATAAAAGTTCAAAATGAGGTTTTAAATGAGTAGTCCATTGGAAAAACAAACGGAAATTTTGAATAATCTATTACAAATTATGCATAATAGTGTTAACTCGTATTATGAATACCTAGATTGTACTTTTGATTATTTTAAAGATGAGAATGATGGCTCTATTTCTATAGGTGAAAAGTTTTTTTTCAAAAAAAATGGCGAATTGAAATCAGTTTTTTTAAATTATGAAAACAAAGAAGTGCCAAATTTGGTTAAGGAGCTACATAGTCTTATGGAAGAGCAAACAGGCGGTAATTGGAAAGAATTCAAATTAACTTTAGATGAGAATGGTAAAGCGCATACAAAATTTATTTATGACTAAAATGTACTAGCTCAAACCCGATCTGACAGTTACCCATTTTTTTAGTGTGCCTGTCAGGTTAAATTTGAGCTAAATTCTTTTCAGCCCAAATCCGCTTCCCATCAAATAGCGTTTCTAGTGGTGTGCGACCACAGCACATTTTTCCCTGATGAGTTCGTTCAGTATTATAGAATTTTAGCCAAATGTCTAGATCAGCTTGTAATTCCTCTAATGTACTATACAACTTCTTTCGAAAAGTAATCTGATAAAACTCCTGCAGGATCGTCTTATGGAAACGCTCGCAGATCCCATTGGTTTGCGGGGGATTACTCACAAAATGGGACCAAAGAAGCCTCTACTGTACCAAAAGGTTCAACGACCATTAGCCTCAACAGCAGTGGTCAGGAAAGAGCCTGTAAATTATTTTGTGTAAGTTCGATTTTTTATAAATGATCTTTTAATCGATCATCGAACGTAATCGTAAATCAGTTCATCGCTAAATGATATGAGTAGCGCTGTTGTACAATATTGGCATTTGAATACTTTTTATGAGGTTCATTCTTCTTGTAATTCTATTACTGAATAAACCCTAAGTGGCCGACTTGGAACAGGAATGAGTGGTAGGGAACGAACAGGAATAGGTGGTAGGTTTATGCAGGAATATGCAGCAAATCTTTCTGTTGTTTAAATAGGTCCAGTTTCGCTCGTCACGAGTATCAATTCGGGTAGCTAATTTTTCTTCTTCAGACATTTGCATGAGTTTCACCAAGATCAGACATCCATCTACGCTCGAGACAATATGTTTAGAAAGGTGAGGATTTCGCATATACCATCCAGATGGATAGTGCTGATGATCATCTTCAGTAAAAGTCCCGTTTAACACTAGAACTTCTTCACCAAAGGGGTGTTGATGCTCTGGGAACTGAGAATTTGAAGGGAACTCAACTAAGCTGGTTGCTCTTGCTTGTTCTAGGCCAACACGATCGAACATCATTCGTTTAACTTCGCCTCTTGGGGATTGAACCCATTGATAATCCTCTGGAGTAATCATCACAGGTTGAGAGAAGTCAGCATTTAATCTCATGCTTTTAGCCTAAAAAAGTACATTAAAGTGATTAATTTTATCAAAAAAAGCGTGAATTTAAGATGAAAACCTTTGCTAGTTCGAGAGTGATTGGGCGTGGAGCAACTTTGACTTTGGTCAGTTAGTTCCTCTTTTCTCTTTCTCATAATTTAATCTAGGTCGACTTTATTTGAGAATCTAAGTCAATAAAAAAGCACTTTATAAGTGCTTAATTGCAACATAAGAATGAACTAGTTCGGGATATTTGATTGTTTTACGATACATGGATATTCAAACGTTCCAGCGGTAGTATCTTTCAATAAATTTGACCAAAGTTTATTTTTGGTATTAATCCAACCATAAATATCTTCATAGAACTCCGAGTTAAAATTAGCTTTTTCAATGTAAGATTTATTGAGTAGAAATTTAGTCATTAAGCACATTGAGTTAAGCTCTACAGGATTACGATCTTTTTCTAGACTGAAGTTATTTTTGGCTTCTTTTTCATACTTACGAAGCATAGTTGCTTTTAAAAGAGTAGATTCGAATAACTCCATTGTTAAATTATTTGGGGAGGTTTGATTAGCTAAAGCAAAAATATTTCCATCAATACGTAACATTGTAGGTAAAAAACTTGCTTGAATATCCACTTCTTGTTGAAGTGAAGGCGATGAATTACATCCAGTAGAAAACAATGCAGCAGTTAAAATAGTAACTATTAATAAATGTGAATTTTTAAGCATCAGGATAAATTCCTTGTTCAGCTAAAACCTTTAGCATTTTTGGATTATAATCTTGGTTGAAGAGTAATTTGTACATTGAGCGGTTGATTTTCTCACCACTATTTTTCATCTGTAAAACTGCCGCACAAGCCATTACAACACTAATATTAAGATCATCTAAAGTACCCTTGAGTCCAATCAGATCTTGAATAGCGAAAGTTGTTCCAAACCTAGTTTTAAACTCATGACTTTTAAATTCTGCAACGATTAATGCTGCTTCTTTCACAACACTTTTTTTAAATATTCCTGAAAGAGAACGTAAATTCTTGTGTGGTAGCTTATTGCAGATAATAGATTCTCATGTGGTGAACATCATGTTCTAATCCAAAACGAATTGCTAATGTGTATTCTAGCTTATTTGTATTTGCTACGTGTTTCCATATATGAGTAAGTATCACGGTTGAACTATTTAGTTGGTGATTAGACTTTAAAAAGAAAATGCTTGCCTGACAGAACATTTCAGTTTCATTAGGGTAGCCCTACCATGCATTAGCATTACTAAGAACTGATTCCGTGTTTGGACCTAATTTTTCAGTGCCTTAAAATTAATATGTGCAAGACTATTACTAACTATAATAGCTGAAACTATTGTTTTGCATTAATACAGTAATCGATTTCTAAATTTTTGGTTTCTAACCTTTCATTTAAATCTCATTTTTTAAAATAATTTGTCTGTTACATGTATTGTTGAAGTGTTCAATTGACTCTTTCCAATAATTTAATCTAGGTCGACTTTATTTGAGAATCTAAGTCAATAAAAAAAAGCCTCAATCTTTCGAATGAAGCTTTTAAAATTTTGGAGCGGGAAACGAGACTCGAACTCGCGACCCCAACCTTGGCAAGGTTGTGCTCTACCAACTGAGCTATTCCCGCAATATGGTGTGAATTATAGTGATTTTGCACACCCTGTCAACACTTCCAAAATTTAATTGATGAATTAATCAGCACGCCGCCATAAAGTTCCTTGACGCGTATCTTCAAGTACAATGCCTTGATCAAGAAGATTTTGGCGAATCTCATCTGCACGTGCAAAGTTTTTCTCTTTCTTGGCATCTTTGCGTTGTTGAATGAGATCTTCAATTTCATCATTACTCAAAGATAAGCTTTCTTGACCAATATCTGATTTTAGGAATTCATCAACATTATGTTGAACAAGACCTAAGATATTGGTCAGATGGCGCAAGGTGGCATAATATATGGCCGCCTGTTCAGCAATTTCGTCTTTTACGGCACGATTTAATTCTTTATTGATTTCAAAAAGTACGGCAATCGCTTCTGATGTGTTGAAATCATCCCGCATTGCTGCATTAAACTTTTCAACGAGTGCTTCATCGTATTGCGAATTAATTTCGGCACCATATATCTGTTGATATGCTTTAAATGAATGATAAAAACGACTTAATGTGTTTTTAGCTTCTTTAAGCGCAGTATCAGAAAAATTCACAGGGCTACGATAGTGTGATGAAACGATAAAGTAACGAATAACTTCAGGATGGAATTTTTCCATGACATCGCGAATCGTGAAAAAATTGCCTAAAGATTTAGACATTTTTTCACCATCGACATTGATAAAGCCTACGTGCATCCAATAGTTTACATATTGTTCGCCAGTTGCAGCTTCACTTTGTGCGATTTCATTTTCGTGATGGGGGAAGGTCAAGTCAGACCCACCACCATGAATATCAAAATGATTACCAAGGCAACATGTAGACATTGCTGAACATTCAATATGCCAACCTGGACGACCATTCCCCCAAGGAGATTTCCAAGAAGGTTCATTTTCTTTTGCATGCTTCCATAGCACAAAATCGAAAGGATGTTTCTTTTCAACTTCAACATCGACTCGTTCGGAAGCACCTGCTTGCATGTCTTCGAGTTTACGACCAGATAGACGCCCGTATTTTTTAAATTTTTCAACTTCGAAGTACACATCACCGTTTGACGCAGGATATGCAGTGCCATTATTGACCAAAGTACCAATCATATTTTGCATTTGATCGATATACTCTGTCGCACGAGGTGCTTCATCAGGTGCCAAGCATCCTAAATTAGCAGCATCTTCATTCATTGCCTGAATAAAGCGATCAGTGAGTGCTGTAATGCTTTCACCATTTTCATTTGCACGTGCAATGATTTTGTCATCAATGTCAGTAATATTGCGAATATATTTAACTTTCCAACCTTGGCTACGAAGAAAACGAATAATATAGTCAAATGCAACCATAACCCGAGCATGACCAATATGACAGTAGTCGTAAACTGTCATCCCACAGACATACATATCAATATGTCCTGCTTTGCGTGGTACAAACTCAACTTTTTTTCGTTGCTCTGAGTTATATAGAACAAATGGTTGCATAGGTCTTCAAAAAGCTAAAAAAATGGTGGTTCATCTTAACCTAAGGCTTATCTTTCACAAAGTTTTATGCGTAAAAAATCTATGCAAATGAAATTTATACATTTAAGAAAAAGATACTTGCATGCTTATGTTAATATATGAAGAATAATTTAATGATTGAAATTGTGGCTGAATCCAGCCTCAAGGTGCCCAGATTTGAATTCTGAAAATACTACATATCCAATTGATTTTCAAAAGGTTGCAAAAGAAACCTTAGAGATTGAGCGTCAAGCTTTATCGGTACTATCCAGTCAGATTGATGATCGTTTTTCCCAAGCATGTCAAATTATCCTACAGTGTCAAGGTCGTTTAGTGGTCACTGGTATGGGGAAATCTGGTCATATCGGTCGAAAAATGGCTGCAACATTTGCATCAACAGGAACTCCGTCTTTCTTTATGCATCCAGGTGAAGCTGGTCATGGTGATCTCGGGATGTTAGTGCGTGGAGATGTGCTGATCGCGATTTCAAACTCTGGTAAAAGTGATGAAATCATGATGTTAATGCCACTCATCAAACATTTGGGTGTGCCATTGATAACAATTTCAGGTGATGACCGTGGACCAATGCCACAGAACGCTGATGTTGCGCTTACACTTGGTCATATTCAAGAGGCATGCCCATTAGGTTTGGCACCAACTTCAAGCACGACAGCGACTTTAGCTTTAGGTGATGCTTTGGCTGTTGCTTTACTTGAAGCGCGTGGATTTACTGCAAATGATTTTGCCATGTCGCATCCAGCTGGTGCACTCGGTAAGCGATTACTGTTGCATGTTAAACATCTGATGCACGTGGGTGACTCTCTACCAAAAGTTTCACCAGATACACCAATGAATAAAGTTTTATACGAAATATCAAACAAACGTCTCGGATTAACCACAATTGTGGATGAAAATGATGTTCTGTTAGGTATATTTACGGATGGTGACTTGCGACGTCTCATTGATAAGCAACAAGGTTTTGATGTTAATCTTGCTGTATCAAAGGTTATGATTGAAAATCCTCTAACCATTTCACAAGAAGCAAGAGCGGTTGAAGCGCTAGAGCAAATGAATGCTAAAAAAATCAATCAATTTGTAGTAGTCAATGATGCCAAACAAGTGATTGGTGTGATTAGCATGCACGATTTAATTCAAGCTGGGGTAAATTAATTCATGGCATCTTATGTATTGTTAGAACAAGCACGACATATCGAAGCGTTGGTTTTGGATGTGGATGGTATTCTAAGTGATGGTTTTGTAACGTTGACGAACTCAGGTGATGAAATTAAGTCATTTGATATTCGTGATGGACTTGGGATGAAACTTGTTCAGCAAGCTGGAATTAAAGTTGTCATTATTACCGGTCGCCAAAGCAATATTGTGGCAAAGCGTATGAATGATCTAGGTGTAGACTTAGTTTATCAGGGGCGTGAAGACAAAGGGACTGCCTTACAGCAAGCTTGTACGCAACTGGGTTTAAAACCAGAAGATTGCTTGTATATGGGGGATGATTGGCCAGATTTATCAGCTTTTGCGATTGCGGGAATGAAAGTAACAGTGCCAAATGGTCATGTTGAAGTTCGTCGTCGTGCAGACCTTGTAACCCAAGCTTATGGTGGTCGTGGCGCTGTGCGTGAAATTTGTGACATGTTATTGTTGTCAAAAGGGGTTTACCATGAACTTCTTGAAAAATATTTGGCTGTAACGCATTAATATGCAGTTGATATGAACGCTGAATATAGTTGATGATTTATGGATACTAAAGTTTTATACATTACTGCTGTTATTGTTGCTGCTATAAGTGGTGGCTATTATTATTACAGCGGTAAAGGGAAAAAATTAGAGGGTTCATCCGCTCAATCGATGACATATTCAGCAAAGAATATTAATCTTTTGCAAACTGATGAAAAAGGCATGCTTTATGTTAAGGCTACAGTGGATGAGCTGAACCAAGATATGAAACAGAAAACATCAAGCTTGCAGAATTTAAATGCCAGCATGTTTACTGATAATGTAGAAGACGCTACGTTTTATGCTAAACAAGCGCATGGTTACAATGACAATGAGAAGATTGTGTTATCTGGAGATGTTGTTGCAACCAAGCAAGGAGAAATGGGCAAAATGGTTTTTCGAACCGATGCGCTTACAGGATATCCAAAAACAAGAAAGCTTGAAACATCTGAGCAAGTTACTGTACAAACACCAAAAGCAGATTTTGTCAGCCAAGGCTTAGAAGCAGATTTGAATGAAGGTCAGTACGATTTTAAAAATATTCGAGGAAAGTATGCACCAAACTAAACCTTCTTATTTATCAGGTTCGAAAATGCTTAAAGCAATAGCAATGGTGGCACTCAGTTCTATTTCTGTTATGGCATTTGCATTGCCCAGTGATCGTAATCAACCTATCATGCTTTTAGCTGATCGTGCGACCTATAATGACAAAACAGGTATAACGACCTATATTGGGAATGTTTCTGTTGAACAAGGTACTTTCAAGTTAAATGCAGCCTCTATAGTTGCTAATCTCAATGCCAATCGCCAAATTAGCTCAGTAAATGCGTCAGGTTCTCCTGCAAAGTTCCAACAGCAATTAGAGTCTAAACGTGGCATTGCACGTGGTGAAGCCTCTAAAATTGTATATAACGCTGATACAGGCATTATTACTTTGTCGGGTAATGCATATTTGTATCAAGATGGCGCAAGTATTCGTGGGAATACTTTGCGTTATAGTATGAATAAGGGTGATATCGAAGTTGTAGGCGGTGGCAGTAGTGAAACGGGTAGTTCAAAAGGTCGCGTACAAATTATAATTCCTCCTTCTGCTTCAAAATCATTCTCTGGAGTACGTGATTAATGAGTGTCGATGAATCACCAATCCAAACATTAAAAATTAAACATCTTGCCAAAGTTTATAGTAAACGCTGGGTGGTGAAAGATGTTTCATTTAGCATGCAGAGTGGTCAAATTGTTGGTTTGCTTGGACCGAACGGGGCCGGAAAAACGACAAGCTTTTACATGGTAGTCGGACTGGTTCGAATGGATAAAGGTGAAATTCACTTAGATAATCTTGATCTTTCGGACCTTGCAATGCATGAGCGTGCTCGTCATGGAATTGGTTATTTGCCACAAGAGGCTTCAATTTTTCGTAAATTGAGTATTTCAGATAATATTATGGCGATTCTTGAAACGCGGAAGGATCTTAATAAGCAACAACGTAAAGAGAGACTTCAAGAGTTATTAGAAGACTTTAAAATTACACATATTAAAGATTCTTTGGGGATGAGTGTGTCAGGGGGGGAACGTCGCCGTGCTGAAATCGCTCGAGCATTAGCCGCCGATCCTAAGTTTATGCTCCTTGATGAGCCTTTTGCTGGGGTAGATCCAATTTCTGTAGGTGATATCAAAGATATCATTCGCAATTTAAAAGAACGAGGAATAGGTGTGCTTATTACAGATCATAACGTTCGCGAAACGCTCGCGATTTGTGAGCATGCTTATATAGTTAGTGAAGGATCCGTCATTGCAGAAGGGACCCCAGATCAAGTACTTATGGATGAAACTGTCCGTAAAGTTTATTTAGGTGATGATTTCACAGTTTAAAAAAATAGTGTGATATCTATAAAATAATGTTGTTTTATAGATATTTAGACTGTAAATTAACTCAAACAAATCGTAAGTTTACAATTGACGCAGAAATAATATAAAAATCATTGTAGAATACGATTGATTTTATGTGACGTAGTTCACACTTTTTAATAGAGATTACAAGTGGCTAAACATCAATTAAGTCAGAAGGATATGGGGTATATCACGCTGTTTGCGATCAGTTTATGTGCGACACAAGTACATGCTGAAGATGCAATCGCTCCTCTAGCAATTGACGATACCCAACGTGCACTATCAGCAGAATTACAAAAACCCAAAATCAATTTTAGTTTGGAAAAAAAGACTGTTGAAGATATACCTGAACAGCTTGAAAAGCCACGTTTTAAATTATTCCAATCGAAATCCAAAATCTCGAAAGAGCAAGTGAAAGAACAGGTTCTTGTTCCTAAAGTTATTGAACAAGTTCCTGATTTAGACGACATAGTCGAAAATGAAATTGCTAAAGTTAACACTATACCTTTATCTAATTCGCAGTCTCAGAATGAGTCGAAGGAAAAGACTCAAAAGAAATCTTTCTTTGCATTTGTTAAGCGTGAAAAAGCGGCATCTGAACCAAAAGTATTGCTGCCAAAGGTAAAGCAGGATATTGAAGAGGCTTCAGCTCCAAATGTTCTAAAACCTACTATTTCATCTACTGTACAACCCGCTACTAAAGACACTCGTCAGGTTTTAAAACCGCTTAAACCAAAGATCCAAAATCAACTAACAGAATCTTTAATTGACGCGCAACACGCAAAATTACTAGAAAATGAAACATCGGTTTCAGAAGACAAAACAGAAAAACCAAAAAGTAAACTCTTTACATTTATTGGGAATATAGGCAAAGATAAAACTAAGTTGGATGAGGGTCATCACCAAGCTACTGGCAATGTTTCAAATACAAAAGTTTTGACACCTACTTTACAAAAATCGGTGAGTGAATCTTCATTGAAAGTGTCTAGTACACCAAAACCGAAGATTGTTAATGATCAACAAATCAACAGCCAAAACAACTTGCTACAAGCTCCACCTTCAACTGTAGCGAAAGTTGAACATCGTCAAAGTCTTGTATCTAAAGCCAAAGCTTTTTGGCCTTTTAAATCAGGTTCTCATAATAAGTTAGAAACACAGAATGTAATTGAGCGTCCAAACTTGATCGTTCAGCAACCGACTAGTGCTTTGGCTGTAAATAAACCTACAATTGTTTATTCAAAACCAATAGAGCAGAAAGCGAAAATATCTGAACAATCGCAGTCGATTAAGCCAGTTGTAAATATTAAGCCTAAAGCTGATCAAGTCGTCTCTGAACAAAAATACAATACGGTGAATGCTGAACCTCAAGCAAAGAAAAAATTCAGTTTAACTGCATTAAAATCAAATATGGATCAGTTTTTTAAACCTAAAGCTGATGATGACTTTAGACAAGTTAAGTTAAATGAACTGAGTGATTTTAGCTTTGATCCTAAACAGGTCGAACAATTGCCTGTGATAACGACACAAGCTTCGCCTAGTGCTCCAGTATCTTTGATGCCACTTGTGAATGGTACGGCTGATAAACAAACGTTAAGCTTATACGATGCGATTAAGATTGCAGTAGCTAGACATCCTGAAGTGACACAAAGTGTTTCTTCACTCGCATCACAAAATGCATTTATTGATGTTGCTAAAGCCGGTTATTACCCACAGTTGAGTGCAGGTGTTTCAACTGGAGATATGACTTCAGGAGAAAGAGGGCGTCAATTATTTAATGTCAATGCGACACAACTACTTTTTGACTTTGGTAAACAAAAATCACTAGTTAGTACAGAAGAAGCCAAGTTGCAGTTTAGCCAAGCTCAAGTTCTTGTCACAATTGACCAAATTGCTCTTGAAGTGGCTTCTGCCATCGTGAATATTAAGCGATATGAAGAAATTACACGTATTGCACGTGAGCAAATTGCTGGTATATCACGAATCCGAGAAATTGCTAATTTACGTGCAGAGGCAGGTATCAGCAGTCAGGCCGATCCAATCCAAGCGCAATCATATTATGAATCTGCACAATCAAATTTAATTCTGCAAGAAACACAGCTCAATGTATTTAAACAACGTCTTAGAACTTTGATGGGAACAGATATATCAAAATATAACTGGGAGATACCTGAGAGTTTAATTAAGGCTTCAGATATTTATTCAGAGCCAAAGTTTAACGAAATTCCGAAAATGATGGCTGCCAAAGCTGAAGTTGATGTTGCAGAATTGGAAAAAAAACAAACTCAATTGAGTCGTTATCCTACGTTAAATGTTAAAGGTACATTGAGTCAAGCAGTCAACGGACGTAATCCGAATAACAATCAAGACGATGGAACAGATAGTTCTATTATGCTTGAAGCAAATAGTACTTTCTTCCAAGGTGGTGCAATTAGTTCACGCAGTCGTGCGGCATCGTTTGCAGAAGAAGCTGCTAAAGCAAAAGTAAATGCAGTTTATTTAGAAACAATTGATGAAATTCGTCGTGCTCAAGAACAAGTTGAAAATAAACAGCGACAAATGAAAGTATTAATTGATCAACAAGCGACATCAGTCAGAACAAAAGAGTTATATCAAGAACAATATAAACTTGGCACTCGTACAGCTGTTGATCTTTTAAATGCTGAACAAGCGATTCACCGTTCAAATTCAGATATTGAAACGGCACGTTATGATATTTATGAAAACTTAGTTCAATATATTGCCGCTTCTGGTAAGAGCCGCGATGTATATCAACTTAATAATTTGACCATTCAAGGGGTAGAATTGAAACCATGAATACAAGAATAAATTATCAACCATGGTTACAAGGTGTCCTGACGGTTGCACGTCATTATCGAATTGAAACCTCTGCTGAACGTATTCGCTTAGAACTAAACTGGAATCAGAACCAGTCAGTCGATGACATCTTGGCAATTATGACACGCCAAGTAGGTTTGCATGTCCGTAAAGTGGATTTTAGCCCCGATATTTTAAATCCGTGGCGTTTACCGGTATTGGTCGGATTTAAAGATGGGCAAGTTGGGGTCATTGATCGTGCAGATGCACAAGGTAACGCAAGTGTTCAACTGAGCGGTGATGAAGGGTTAGCACAGACATTTTCAGTAGATACATTGTTAGATGTCATCGACTCAGTCTATATTTTAAGACCAGAAACCTCAGTACCTGATGCGCGTATTGACGAATACATTAAACCGTACGAAAAAAATTGGTTTTGGGAAATTGTATTACGCGATTGGAAACGCTATATCGATATTATGTTTGCATCATTGCTTGCAAACGTATTAGCACTCGCGACAATCGTATTCTCGATGAATGTGTATGACCGCGTTATTCCAGCACAATCTATTCCAACCTTGTGGGTACTGGCAGGTGGTGTATTACTTGCTGCAATCTTTGAATTCGCATTGAAATACTCACGATTAATTCTTTCAGATATGATTGGTAAGCGTGCGGATTTAAGAGTCTCAGATCGGGTCTTTGGTCATGCTTTACGTATTAAAAATAGTGAACGATCTAAATCCACGGGAACGTTTATTTCACAAATTCGTGAATTAGAAGGTGTGCGTGAGCTTGTAACATCTACAACAATTACCGCCTTTGCTGATTTACCATTCTTCTTCCTGTTTCTTGGTATTTTTTGGCTTATTGGTGGCAATCTTTTCTGGGTAATTTTGGTGGTTGTACCGCTGATGATTATTCCAGGGCTTTTGGCGCAAAAAAAATTAGCGCAATTGGCTAAAGAGGGTATGCGTGAGTCATCAATACGAAATGCGATTCTCGTTGAAGCTGTTCAAGGTATTGAAGATATTAAACTGCTACGTGCAGAGTCTCGCTTTCAAAATCAGTGGAATCACATGAATGATGTTTCAGCTTCTATCAGCATGAAACAACGTAAAATTGTAGGCGTATTGAATCTTTGGACACAAAAATTACAGGGATTGACCTTTGCAATTGTAGTATTGGTGGGTTGTTTTGCGGTAATGGATGGAGAAATGACCACCGGTGCGTTGGTGGCATGTTCGATTCTATCATCACGTATGTTAGCGCCAATTGCACAGGTTACAGGTGTTCTTGGTCGTTATCAGCAAGCTAAAACAGCGAAAGAAAGTCTTGATGAATTAATGAGTAAACAGGTTGACCATCCTGAGCGTTCACAATTGATTCAGCGATCAGTACTTGATGGTCATTATGAATTAAATGGTGTGGTCTTTAAATACGGCGAAGAAGATCCTAAACCAAGTGTCGTTATTCCTAAACTTGAAATTAAACCAGGTGAAAAAATTGCGATTCTTGGGCGTAACGGTGCAGGTAAATCGACCATTCTTCAATTACTTTCAGGTATGCAAACTGCAGTTCAAGGTAAGGTTCAATTAGATAATATTGATATTACCTTGTTAGATCCATCGGACGTTCGTCGTGACGTAGGTTTGTTGAATCAAAATGCGCACCTATTCTTTGGTACAGTCAGAGAAAATTTAACGTTAGGTGCACCCTTAGCTACCGATGATGATTTATTAAAAGCACTTGCTGTAACCGGTGCACTTAACTTCATTCAAGAAAAGAAAGAAGGATTGGATCATATTATTTTAGAAGGTGGTGTCGGCTTCTCAGGTGGACAACGTCAGGCACTTTTATTGTCAAGACTCCTCATTTGTCAGCCAAATATTCTGTTGTTAGATGAACCTACAGCTGCGATTGATGATGTATCTGAAAAACAATTAATTGATCATATGAAGAACTGGCTTGGACATCGCACATTGGTTGTGGCAACCCACCGCCGTGCAGTATTAGAGTTAGTGGATCGTATTATTGTGGTGAATGATGGTCGTATCGTTATGGATGGCCCACGTGATCAAATTTTAAATAATTCTGGCCAGCAACAAGCAAATTCAGGGGCTAAATCATGAGCGAAGAATTAAAACAACAACGTTCATTAAAAGTGTCTCAGTTAGAGCCACCATTACCGAAGGTCAGTATTACGATTTGGATTATTGGTCTGGGTTTGCTTGCACTCATTATTTGGGCAGCTATTTTCAAACTTGAAGAAGTTTCTAATGGTACAGGTAAAGTGGTTCCAACTTCTAAGGAACAAGTGATTCAATCTTTAGAGGGCGGGATTCTAACCAAACTTGAAGTTAAAGAAGGTGATATTGTTGAAAAAGGGCAAACCCTTGCTCAACTTGATCCGACACGATTTGCTTCAAATGTGGGTGAATCAGAATCGTTACTACTGTCATCGCAAGCAACAGCTGCGCGTTTACGTGCGGAAGTGAATGGTGGTCCACTGGTATTTCCAGAATCAGTTCAAAAAATTCCAAAATTGGTTGCTGAGGAAACTCAGCTTTATCGTTCTAGACGTGCCAATATGGAAGAATCCATTGCTGGCTTAACGCAAGCACTTACGTTAGTTCAGCAAGAATTGAGAATGACAGAACCGCTTGTTGCCAAAGGTGCTGCGAGTGAAGTTGAAGTTTTACGTTTAAAACGTCAAGCAAATGAATTGACCAACCAAATTAACGATATTCGTAACCAGTACTATGTTCAGGCACGTGAAGAATTATCTAAGGCGAGCACGGATGTCGAAACTCAACAACAAGTGATCAAAGGTAAATCGGATAGTCTGAATCGTACAATCTTTAAAGCACCAGTCCGCGGTGTAGTGAAAGAAATTGATGTGATGACTTTGGGTGGAGTTATTCCTCAGAATGGTAAGTTGATGACCATTGTTCCATTGGATGAACAACTTTTAATTGAGGCGCGAATTTCACCGCGTGATATTGCATTTATTCATCCTGGACAGGAAGCTTTAGTTAAAATCACTGCGTACGATTATTCAATTTACGGTGGCTTAAAAGGAGAGGTAACAGTCATTTCTCCTGATACGCTACGTGATGAAGTTAAACAAGATCAGTTTTATTATCGTGTGTATATTCGTACTGATTCAGACAAACTTTATAACAAAGCTGGGCAAGCTTTCCCAATCACGCCGGGTATGGTATCAACGGTTGATATTAAGACAGGTCAAAAAACGATTCTTGAATACCTGTTGAAACCATTCAATAAGGCGAAGGAAGCGTTACGCGAACGATAATCTTTATTTTTTCAGTCTGTTTAAAACCCAATCAATGATCTTTTGATTGGGTTTTTTAATATGATTGAATCACGCATAATGTATTTGAGTTCAATTGTTGTAATTTACCATGCCATTTACTCTTGCTCAGACTTATATCTATGAAGAAGATATTAAGAAAAGCCGTTTTCAGGCGATCACCGCACCTGTGGAAAATGAACAGGATGTAAAAGAGTTTTTAAACCAGTATTTTGATGCCTCGACGACCCATCAATGCTGGGCATGGAAAATTGGGCAGCAAGTCCGTTTTAATGATGATGGAGAACCTTCAGGAACAGCTGGAAGACCTATACTTGCAACGATTGAAGGGAATGAGCTCACTAATATTATTGTATTGGTAAACCGCTGGTATGGTGGTATCAAACTCGGAACTGGAGGCTTGGTACGAGCATACGGAGGTGTAGCAGGGCAATGCTTATTACAGGTCGAAAAAATTGAACTCATCGAAAAGAAAACTGTAAATTTTAAATGCCAATTTAATGAGTGGTCGATTTTTCAATATGAGTTAAATCAACAAAAAATTGAATATATTGAGGAATATGTTGACTCTGGGGTGTTGATTACTGCACGTATGCAAATTCATGAAATTGAGCCGTTTAAACTGAAAATCCAAGATGTGACTCGTGGACGTGAGCAATTGAATATAGAGGATGTCGAACGTGACGGAACATGATCCTTTACTCAAGTACCGAGAACAGCATAAACATCGTTTGAATTACATGCCTTGGTTATATTGGTCACTCAAGGCAAAGCATCGTGAATGGGCTGAAGCTTGGCAAAAAGATTATCAAGCCTATTTAATGGACATGGAGACTGTTGAAATTGGAGAAAATTGTTTCATTTCCCCTTTAGCCCATATTTTTGCTGAGCGTGGTCGGAAGATCATTATTGGAGATAATACTTTTATTGCCGCGGATTGTACCTTGCATGGTCCTTTAGAAATTGGGTCTGAAGTCGCCGTTAATCATCATTGTATTTTAGATGGTGGACGCGTTGGGATTAAGATTCATGACCAAGTACGGATCGCAGCTTATTGTCATCTTTATGCATTTGACCATGGCATGAGTTTAGATCAACCTATTTACCAGCAAGCAGTACGCTCAAAAGGCATTGAGATTCATCGTGATGTTTGGTTAGGGGCGCATGTGGGCATTAAAGATGGCGTGACCATACATGAACAGGTGATTGTAGGTATGAATAGTATGGTTACTAAGGATATTCAGGCAAGAGAAGTTGTTGCAGGGAATCCAGCTCAATTTATACGAATGCGTGAATAATTCGTAACGCGAAAGATTGAATTAAATTACATAAACCATGTTCATTTGCCCGAAAGCTATGATAGTTTAAAGAAAAGAACAATCAGACATCATGTCAAAGTGAGGCAATCATGAACCGTGTAATTGCGTGTATTGATTCATCCCCATGTATTCATGCCTTAGCTGAAGCAGCAGCCTGGATTGCGGATCGAACTAAACGTGAGTTAGTCCTTTTACAGGTTTTAGATTACTATCCTGCAAGTTATCATCTGGGTGAAATTAGTGGTGTGATTGGATTTGAAAGTAATGCGATGCTCTTAAAAGAACTCGCGGAATTAGAACAAAAACAAAGTGAATTAGCTTTAGATTATAGTAATAATCTTCTTTCACATATTTCAGAAGTGATTGAAGAAAAATATGGTATTACGCCGATAAAAATTCAAGAAAAAGGCGATTTCCTCGAACAGAGTTTCAATGTTTTAAATGAAAATGATATTGCGATTATTGGTCGAGTAGGTGAGCGCTCCGCGGAAAAACACAAAAGCTTAGGGAGTAATGTAGAGAATTTTATTCGTGGTGCTCGTTGTACGGTTTTAACTGTTGGTGAAACCTTTAAGCCACCAACACGTTTTATTTTCGCCTATGAAGATTCTCAGACTTGTAAAGAAATGATGCATCGTGTTGCTAAAAGTGATTTATTAAGAACACTTCAGTGTCATTTGCTTTATGTGGGTGATCATCCTGAAATTCTTGATATCCCAGCTCAGTATTTACGTGAAGCTGGATTGGATGTGGTTGTTGAATATCGTTTTGGAGATGTCGCTGAGAATATTTTAGATTATCAGCAACAACATCAAATTCAATTAATTGTGCTAGGCGCTTATAGTCGCAGTAAAGTAAAACAATTTTTCTTGGGCAGTATTACGACCAATATATTTAGAAATTCAGTCGTTCCATTGTTGGTTGCTAAATGATCAATCAGTTTTGATTAATTTTACTTGATAAATATTCGGTCAACTTAACTGGTAGAAGGTGGATAAATTTTTAGAATAATAGGGTTTTATGGTTTGATTATTTTATAATCTTTTGATTAAAACGTATGAAAATCAGGTGTTTGCCATAATATTTTATTTTTATCCACAGGAATACAAACAGGAATCGGGGATAACTTTTTCAGGGCTTTAGTGCAAGAAAAAGGAGTATTCAAATTGATGAATACTCCTTTAGGTGATACTAATGACTAGTATTAAGATTTATTTGACAATCGCCAGTGCAAAACCATCATGTCCTTTACTGCCGACGGTTTGTAAGGCTGTACTCGACAGTAGTCGAGGATGATTCTGCATAAGGCGGTACATTTCACGAATACCTTCGATGCTTGGTTTGACATTTTTTTCATCCAGAATATCACCAGCGCGAATCACATTATCTAAAAAAATAATGGTACCTGAGCGTGAAAATTTAAGTGATAGTTCTAAATACTCTGGGTAACTTTGTTTATCAGCATCAATAAATATAAAGTCAAATGGCTCAAAATTTTCAGGTAAAGATTTGAGAATATCCGCAGCG
This sequence comes from Acinetobacter sp. 25-47-122, assembly GCF_056779695.1. Taxonomy (NCBI): domain Bacteria; kingdom Pseudomonadati; phylum Pseudomonadota; class Gammaproteobacteria; order Moraxellales; family Moraxellaceae; genus Acinetobacter; species Acinetobacter sp. 25-47-122. Next base: position 87,043 of record NZ_JBWYIJ010000011.1, on the reverse strand, counting down.
CGACCGACTTTTAATTCAACCGTTTGCTTTAATTTCGCATTGTCGATATTTTCTTGACCGAGTGCTGCATGTGTATCACGACCCTCGATCGTGAGAATATATCCATCCTCAGGAAGAGCTCTTGCTAGCCACATGGTGCTATAAGCCGCAAAGGTTCCAAGCTCTAACACACGCTTACACTGATTCATTTGAATCAACATTTGTAATAACATGCCTTGGTTAGCAGCAACTGCTAGATGGTCAGGAAAACCCTTATCAGCTGTATTTTGTAGAGTCTGAGTTAAAATTGGATCTTCTGGCATCAGATGAGATTCAATATAAGCATCAATATCTGACCATTGTTGTTGCATAACTGAGTACCTTTAGGGAGTTCAGTGCATTGTAATCGTTTCGAGTGAATGTGCAAATTTCTGATGCTTTGATGCTGAAAAATCAGTCAAAAAAAAGAGGTCAAAGACCTCTTAATTAAATGTGATCATCTAAAATTAATAATGGCATAAAGATGTATTTCGAGTCAGATCAGGTCCCCAAGTACGGTAACCTTGAGTATCAATATGTATTTGACCAGTCGCATACAAACCTAAGCCCATATTTAAGCTTTGACCATAATTTTGCCAAAATTGGCATAATTTAAATTTAGAATTTTCGATGAAGGCATAATCTTCAGCCTGAGGAAATTCAGGACCAATTCTGAAATCAATGGCTGAGTTATACAAGTGTCGAGACGAACCTGCACCACCAGCACATTGATTTAATGGAAGGTCACGATATACAGATGTAACCTCAAAATCAGTTAGAATCCTTGCTGCAACGAGATATTTAAATACTTTCAATGTCGGTAACTGATTCGACCATAGCTCACGGTTTGGAACCATATATTCAGATTTACCACATTTCTGCCAAGCACGTGCTGATTTAAAGAGTTCAAAACTTGGGATAATATTGCCAACATTATTACGTTCTAAGTATTGTTCATATTCTCGTGCTTCAGCTTGGTTATTTCCTTGCATCAGCCAAACACGATAAGAATTCGGCATGACTTTTGGTCGCGCTGGACGTTCATAGGTTATTTTTTCTTGTGGAATATATATGCGTTGACCATCATTGGTGACGATTGTTCGTCCTTTTTGAGGGGAGGACGTACATCCAATCAATATCAACGATATTGCACTGATTGAGCACAAGCCCTTCAAAATTAATTTCATTATAAATAAATTTTACTAAAGCAAATAAGTTTCTATTTTATGCTAATTGATTATCAAGAATGCGTATAAATTGCAAATAAATGTACCAATTGGGTATAAAAAAGATCAGCCGAAGCTGATCTCTCATTGGATTATTTTTCTAAATATTGCAATTTATTTGGTTTGCCATTCCATTCTTCACGGTCAGCTGGCTGATCACCAATCTGAGTAATATTTGGCCATTTTTCTGCAAGTTCAGCATTGAGTTCGATAAAGACTTCTTGACCTTCAGGTAGTTCATCTTCCGAGAAAATGGCATTTGCAGGGCATTCAGGCTCACATAACGCGCAGTCAATACACTCATCTGGATTAATGACTAGAAAGTTTGGACCTTCATAGAAACAGTCAACTGGGCAAACTTCTACACAGTCTTGATACTTACATTTAATACAATTTTCAGTGACAACAAAGGTCATGGCGTCAGCTACCTAAAAAATATGGTTCTAATAACGAATGCTGTATTTTAGGCAAATTGAACGAAACTAACAATTCCTTTTCTTGATATTTAATATAGGGGATGCTACTAAATCAGTAATATTTATGATGAGACCTCTTGGATTTCCAAATTCTTAGGCATTTTGTCTCTGAATTTCAAAAATCATGAATAAAAAAAGCCAGCAGTTGACTGGCTTATTGATTGAGTGTGCTTGAACTAAGATTTTTGGAGTAATTGTTTGAGTTGGTAGAGTTGGTCTAAAGCCTGTCTTGGACTTAAGTCATCTACAATAATTTCTGAAAGGAGTTGTTCAACTTGAGAAGGTTGATGAATTTCAACCACATTTTCAACTTCAATAATTTTTTCTACAGGTTCACTATTTGAAAATAAATCTTGAGAGAACAGATCTTTTTGCACAGGTTGAGTTTGCAGTTGGAGTTTCTCCAGTTTTTTAAGTTTAGCTTGAGCCTCTTTAATCACGTTTTGAGGAATACCTGCTAGTTTAGCGACCTGTAAACCATGACTTTGACTTGCAGGACCTTTTTGAACCTTATGCAATAAGATGAGATGACCATTCACTTCTTGCGCAGTGACATGATAATTATCAATATACGGATCCATGTCTAATTCTGTTAATTCAAAATAGTGCGTTGCAAAAAGACATAAACATTTAATGCGATGCGTCAAATCAAGAACACAAGCCCAAGCTAATGACAAACCATCATAAGTGCTTGTGCCACGACCTACTTCGTCCATCAATACCAAAGATTGTTGAGTGGCATGATGTAAAATTTGAGAAGTTTCCGTCATTTCCACCATAAATGTAGATTTGCCAGAAGAAAGATCGTCTGCTGAACCGATACGCGTAAAGATCCGATCAATAGGTCCCAATTTGGCAGATTTCGCTGGAACGAAACTACCGCAATATGCTAAGAGCGTAATTAACGCCGTCTGACGCATGAATGTGGATTTACCACCCATATTGGGGCCTGTGATAATCGACATACGATGCTGTACATCTAGATAAGTATCATTTGGGGTGTAAGGCGTTTTAATCAGTGATTCAACAACGGGATGGCGTCCTGCTTGAATGTGTATTCCAATTTCAGGGCTAAATTCCGGACGATTCCAATTATATAATCTTGATAGATGTGCGAAGTTTGTAAGAACATCCAGTTGAGCAATAGCGCTCGCCATCATTTGAAGATTGGCGATATCTTGACGTAATTCATCCAATAACATTTCAAACAAAAGTTTTTCACGAGCCAATGCACGTGATTCGCTTGAAAGCACTTTATCTTCGAAAGACTTCAATTCAGGGGTGATATAACGTTCAGCATTTTTTAATGTTTGACGACGAATATAATGGGCAGGAGCTTGTTCTGCTTGCGCTCTAGTTAATTCAATATAGTAGCCACTCACTCGGTTATAACCGATTTTTAGTGTGTTTATACCTGTTGTTTCTCTTTCTTTGATTTCTAAATCAATTAAAAATTGTCCTGCATGATCGCGTATTTGACGAAGTTCATCCAATTCATGATCAAAACCATTTGCAATGACATTACCATCTCTGAGTAGAACAGGTGGGTTTTCCACAATGGCTGACATGAGGCGATGATGTAAACCATTAAAGTCACCCAATTCCTCATTCAATTGATTGATTAAAGCGGATTGCGGTGTTGAGGTCATCGGTGCTAATGCATGGCGTAAATACGGAATCTGAGCACAGGCTTGACGTAGTTGCACTAAATCACGTGGTCGCGCACTTCCTAATGCCACACGGCTGAGTACGCGTTCGATATCACTGATTTCTTTTAATACCAGACGAATCGGAGATTCATGATAGCCAGAGAGTATTGTTTGTATCGCATCTAAACGCTGATCTAACAACGCAGTATCACGAATCGGTTGCATTAAGGTTCGACTAAGTAGTCGGCTACCCATAGCCGTTTGACATTGGTTGGTCAAATCAAATAATGAAGTGCCATGCTCAAACAAAGGATCAATGATCTCTAGATTTCGTCGCGTCACAGGATCAAGAGCGATAAAATCGGAGCTTTGTTCAAGTCGAATTGAACGAATATGTGGCAAAGCTGTTTTCTGGGTATCTTTAGCATAATGAATTAAAGCTGCCGCGGCTGCTTTCGCTAACTCAAGATGTTCAATTCCAAAGCCAGATAAAGTACTTACGGCAAATTGATCACATAAAGTTTTTTGCGCATTATTCAGATTGAAGTCTACATTTGGGCGTTTTGTAACGGGACAATCAAGAATTTGCTTAATCTGTTCAACCACTTCTGGATACTTGAAATCTTCATCAATCAAAACTTCACTTGGCATAAGACGCGCAAGTTCCAGAGGAAGTTGTTCAGCTTGAAAACTTTGTTGTTGGACTTTAAAAATACCTGCACTGAGATCTAATAGGGCGATACCAATTTCATCAGATTTAATACAGATGGATACTAAATTTGAACTCTGATGGGCATTCAGCAATGCGTCGTCTGTCAATGTCCCCGGTGTAATAATTCTGACTACACCACGTTCGACAGGTCCTTTACCAGTGACTTCCCCAAGTTGTTCACAAATAACAACGGTTTCACCTTTTTTTACTAAACGCGCTAAGTATCCTTCTGCTGCATGATAAGGAACCCCAGCCATCGGTATCGGTTGTCCATTCGCTTTACCACGGTGGGTTAACGTAATCCCTAAAATTTTGGCGGCTTTATGCGCATCGTCAAAAAATAACTCGTAGAAATCACCCATACGATAGAACATTAACGAATGCGGGTGCTGTAATTTCACCGTCATGTATTGCTGCATCATTGGCGTCAATGTTGAAAGATCGATATTGGATTGATCTAAAGTCATGTGTGAAAAAAACCTGTAGTTAAATTTTGAAACGAAGAAGTACTGCTCAAGCTTAGCATGAGAAAAAGTGCGTAAATCGATTATAAGATCTATTTTTAGCAAAAGAAAAATGAGTCGAACCAATATTATAACCAACGACTCAATTTCGTTCATTGAATAATTAAATTCGATATCCATTTATGCAAATTCTTTGTGTAAAGAATCAGCAGTCTCTGGATAGTCTCCGCATCTTTTGGACAGTTTGTTATCGCATTTCCTTTCATGATCAGATCATATTCGATGTCTTAGGGAAGAAAAAATGACAGGTCAAACGATTGAGATCACTACCAAATCGGGGAATCGTTATTCAGGGTATTTGGCAGTCCCAGAAGCGAAGAAAGGTCCAGGGATTGTATTGTGCCATGAAATATTTGGTATTAATGCAGCGATGCGAGCAAAAGCTGACTTTCTCGCAGAGGAAGGCTATACCGTTTTAGTCCCTGATCTATTTTGGCGTACTGCACCAAACATTGAGCTAGGTTATACACCTGAGGATTTTGAAAAAGCTTTTCAACTTTATCAGCAATATGATGAAGATCAGGGTGTAAATGATATTCGTGAAAGTTTAGATTTTTTAACGACTTTAGATGCGTGTGACACGACTACGGGTCAGTCAGTGGTCGGATATTGTCTTGGTGGAAAACTTGCATATTTGGCTGCATGCCGTATTGATAACTTAGCGTGTTCGGTTGCTTACTACGGCGTAGGCATTGAAAAAGCGCTCGATGAACTCTCGAATGCGAAGGGTAAGCTTGTGTTACACATGGCTGAACTTGATCAATTCTGTCCAGCTGAAGCGCGAAATCAAATCACTGAAGTATGCGCACAATTTAAACACATTCATGCCTATGTTTATGAAGGTGTTGATCACGCATTTGCACGACCGAACAGCGATCATTATCACAAACCATCGGCGCGATTTGCCCATGAACGTACCGTAACAGCATTACATGAAACGGTTGGCCCTCACTATGACTTAGTTGCATTGTGGGAAGAGCATATTAGACATGAGTTCGACACGCGCGATGTACCAGCAACCATGGCAACGATGGTCGCTCAACCATATGTGAATCACATTCCAACATTGACAGGTGGTGTGGGATATAGCCAGTTAGCACGATTCTATCGATATCATTTTGTACATCAAAATCCTCAAGATATGAAAATCACCTCAATTTCAAGAACCGTGGGATCTACTCAGGTTGTGGATGAATTCATCATGAGTTTCACTCACGACACTGAAATTGATTGGTTATTACCAGGTGTAAAACCGACTGGAAAATATGTCGAAATTCCGATGTTAGGGGTCATTCAGTTTAGAGGTCCAAAACTTTGTCATGAACATATTTATTGGGATCAAGCTTCTGTACTTGTCCAAATCGGACTACTTAATCCAGAAGGATTGCCTGTTGCAGGTGTAGAAACAGCGAAAAAACTTTTAGATGAAGATATTCCTTCAAATGGCTTGATGCCAAGTTGGGAGTCGAGTGTTGGTAAGCCAATCGAATAATCAAAAAAAAATGGGGCAAAAAATGGTATTAAATATTAAAGATAAAGTTGCCATTGTCAGTGGTGGATCAACGTTGATTGGACAGGCTGTGGTTCAAAGTCTCGTGAATTTAGGGGCTAAAGTTGCCATTTTAGACATTGATGATTACGGAAAAACCATAGCTGCGCAACATCCTTATGAAGTGATGTTTATACAAACTGATCTAACTTCAGACATCGCAATTCAGGAAGCGGTGAATAGCATTAGAAATCATCTAGGTGAAGTCAGTTATTTAGTGAACTTGGCATGTACCTATCTTGATGATGGCTTCAAATCACCAAGGTCAGATTGGTTAAAAGCATTAGATATCAATTTGGTGTCTATTGTTGAGCTAACGCGTGCCGTATATGAAGATTTGCAAAAAAATAAAGGGTCAGTGGTGAATTTCACCTCGATTTCAGCGCAATGTGCTCAAACGGGACGTTGGTTATATCCAGTTTCTAAAGCGGCAATTTTACAACTGACCAAATCGATGGCAATGGATTTTGCGCCAGATGGTATCCGTGTCAACTCAGTTTCACCAGGTTGGACTTGGTCGAGAGTGATTTCTGAAGTGAGTGGACAAAATCGTGCGAAAGCTGATGCTGTAGCAAGTGATTATCATCTCTTGGGACGTTTGGGTAATCCGGCAGAAGTGGCAAATGTAGTGACATTCTTATTGTCGGATGCTGCAAGTTTTGTGACTGGCGCAGACTATGCAGTAGATGGTGGGTATTCAGTCATGGGGCCTGAAACGAATCAACCCGCAATACCACGTTTAGCAGAATAAATTAAATATTGGAGAATAAAGATGAGAAAAATTGCAATTGTTGGTGCAGGTCAGTCAGGACTTCAACTTGGATTAGGACTGCTTGATAAGGGATATGACATCACGATTTTGTCGAATAAAACTCCTGATGAGATTCGTCAAGGTAAAGTCATGTCTAGTCAATGTATGTTCCATACTGCGTTACAGACTGAGCGTGATTTAGGATTAAATTTTTGGGAAGAGCATTGTCCAGCGGTAGAAGGTATTAGTTTTGCTTTGGTTGATCCAGCAAGTGGTGAAAGAGCATTTAAATGGAGTGCGCGATTAGAGCGTTATGCTCAATCTGTTGATCAACGTGTCAAGATGCCTTATTGGCTTGAAGAGTTTCAGCGCCGTGGAGGCAAGTTTGTTCTCCAAGACGTCGGTCTAAACGAATTAGAACATTTGGCTGACGAGTATGAATTAGTGCTCTTGGCTGCGGGTAAAGGTGAAGTGGTTAAAGAGTTTGTACGTGACGCAGAACGTAGCACTTTTGACAAACCTCAGCGTGCATTGGCTTTGACTTATGTGAATGGAATGAAGCCAATTTCGCCATACTCGAGAGTGAGCTTTAATATTATTCCTGGGGTGGGTGAGTATTTTTGTTTTCCTGCGCTTACAGTAAATGGTCCATGTGACATTATGGTTTTTGAAGGGATTCCTAATGGTCCTATGGATTGCTGGGCTGAAGTTAAAACACCAGAAGAACATTTAAATAAAAGCTTAGAAATTCTGAAACAACATTTGCCGTGGGAATATGAGCGTTGTCAAGACGTGACGCTGACAGATCATGGCGGATATTTAGCAGGACGTTTCCCGCCAACAGTACGTAAACCTGTCATGACATTGGCTTCTGGTAAAAAAATATTTGGTATGGCAGATGCATTGGTGGTGAATGATCCAATCACAGGTCAAGGATCAAATAATGCAGCTAAGTGTAGCAAGGTTTATTTCGATGCGATCTTAGCACACGGTAATCAAGCGTTTACTGAAGATTGGATGGAGTCAACGTTTGAGAAATATTGGTCATATGCTGAAAAAGTCGTGAGCTGGACAAATAGTTTATTGGTTCCACCTCAACCTCATGTTGTTGAGCTACTAGGTGCAGCCTCTCAAAATCACAATTTAGCTTCTCAGATCGTTAATAATTTTGATGATCCACGTAACTTTTCACCGTGGTGGTTTGACGAAAACGCAGCGAAAGAATTATTAGAAACAGATCAAGTTTCTCAAGTGGCTTGATGGAACTGAGGTGTTAAAAATGGATGTATTAGATAAAATTAATCTGCAAGAGATTGACATCAGTAATCCTCGCGAGATTCGTAATCTTCTTGGTCAGTTTGCCACAGGTGTTACCGTAATCACCACACGTGGAACGGATGGACGAAAAGTGGGTATGACAGCCAATTCATTTTCTTCGTTGTCATTAGATCCACCGCTGGTATTGTGGAGCTTGTCGAAAACAGCACCAAGTTTGCCCGATTTTGTTGCAGCTGAGCACTTTGCAATTCATATGTTAACGAAGGAGCAGCATCAGCTTTCTACCCATTTTGCCCGTGGTGCACAAGATAAGTTTGCCACAGTTGATCATGGTGAATGTGATACAGGTGTTCCATTACTGAACGAAGCACTTGCTACACTTGTCTGTAAAAATGTACAGCAATACGAAGGTGGCGATCACTTAATTTTTATCGGTGAAATTCAAAAATATCAACAAACTGCTGGTGAGCCCTTAGTGTTTCATGCTGGTCGTTACCAAATTGCAGCGAGCCATCCAGACCTTTAATCATTGCTTTAAAAACCACGATGAATAATCGTGGTTTTTTATGGGAAATACACATGAAAAATAAAATCATATTAAGTGCTTTAACCTTGTTTACTACAGCAAATTCATCACATGTTCTTGCTTATGATTTACCGACTGTGAATTTGGGTATGACCAGTTTTCTAGATGGTGGACTACCAGCTGGACCTGGTTGGTATTCGCAAACGTATTTTCAACATTATGACAGTGACAAGTTGAGAGATGCGAGTGGACAAAAGCTTCCGTTGCCCAAAACAGATTTAAATTATCAAGTGATTGTCGAGCAATTAAGTTACATGTCGACCTATAAACCGACTGCTCATTCAAGTCTAGGTCTGAATTTACTTATCCCTTATTTAAGTAAAATCAGTGTTGACGATGGTTTAAATAATCAAGCCTTAAAAGCTAAAAGTGGATTTGGAGATTTGATGATTGGTCCATTTCTCCAGTTTGATCCAGTCATGGGTGAACAGGGACCAAAGTTTGTCCATCGAATAGAATTACAGATAAATTTGCCAACAGGGGAATATCAGCAAAACCGTGATATTAATCCGGGTAATAATGCATTTTCCTTCAATCCATATTGGGCTGCAACGTATTGGTTTAATCCGAAATGGACAGCTTCGACACGCGCTCATTATTTGTATAATTTTAAAAATGATGATCCAACTTATGGTTTTGGTGCTGCTGATGACATCCAAGCGGGGCAAGCAGTACACATTAACCTAGCATCTGAATATGCTGTACATGATCAGATTCGGTTGGGTCTAAGTGGATACTACTTAAAACAGCTTACCGATACTAAAGTTGATGGTGTAAAAGTCGATGGTCGCAAAGAAAGTGTGTGGGCAGTTGGACCTGGACTTATGTATAGCCACTCGCCAAAAAATCATGTAGTCGCAAATGCATATTTTGAGCATGATGCAAAAAATAGAACTGAAGGCGATCGATTCCAAATTCGATACATTCATCATTTCTAATCAAAAAAGCCTGTGATTTCACAGGCTTTTTTATTGGCAGACATAAAATTAAGAGAAGAGTGAATTTTGTGTAATCTTACGCGTTGATGATGGCAGCTCGCCATAACGACGTTTGTACTCTTGTGAAAAACGACCTAAATGAGTAAAGCCCCACTTAAATGCAACATCAGTGACCGTGGCATGTTCATTATTCATCAGTTCAAGATGAGCTTGTTCAAAACGAAGCTCACGTAAATATGCCATAGGGGTAATGCCAAAATGGTTTTTGAATCCTGCAAAGAGTGTTCGTGCACTTACACCTGATTGTTCAGCCAAGACTTCTATGTTGAGTGGTTCATGTAAGTGGTGGTGAATGTATGCTTCAGCACGTTTGATAAAGTAGGGCGCTAATTTTTTCTCATGATGAGAATTTGCTTTAAAAAAAGCATTATTTGGTTGTCCATAAATAAGAGCATTAAATAGATTTGATTCAAACTGCTTAAATGCAAGTGGGTGGTGGAGAGGATGATGCTCACATTTAAGTGCATCGATCATGGTTCTCAAAAGTTGCAGAAAATAACCACCAGATTGGGTGGTAAAATCAAGTCGAGGATTAAAAATTACATTTTTTTGTTCAGATTTCACGATATGTTGCTGACAATGATGTGCAAAATCATCTTTTGAAATTTTGAGAATGAGTTGAGGGGAGTGAGCACGCCAGCGCATTCTGAATGATTGGTCAGGTGAGATAATTGACGCTACTTCTGAGTATGAAATAAATTTATCTTGACCAAATTCAATTTCAGCATAGCCTCGAGTAGGAATCTGAATAAGATAAAACTTTTCAAGTTGATCTGGTTCGATCAATACATCTGCGCCATATTCCAAGCGGCTGATAGAAAGAGCCCCAGTTTGAACATGATGCATGCTTGCACTAAAATTTTTAGCTGATTTTAACACTTTTAGAGCATGAGGCTTAAAAATTTGCCCTACATTTTTACAAGTTTCGCTCAAATCTGCTTGATTGAAGACCAAGTTTTGACTGTTGAAAATTGATTCATTACTAAAATTTTGCCCAGTTAGCTGAGAGGAATGAAGCTGGTTCATTGTGAATCCTTTTGGCTCATTAGTAGTCCGTACCATGACAGTAGTGTTAAATTGATATCATGGAATGAGATTTACGATATAAATAAATGAAGCAATATTCAGACCAGAAATAATAATTTTAAAATTTAATAGCTATAGTGATAATTGAAAAAATTACATTTATTTATATCAGTCCTATCCTTAGGACGTTATTTAAAAATCTATCTCTATAATCGCTGAATGTCAAATAAAACCGAATTTTTTACCATTATGATTTTAATATAAGTTAATGAAAATATTATAAAAATAAAAATACCTATTAAGTAATATAAGATACCAAATTAGTATTTTTTAATTTACTAATCTGTGTTCAAAAATATATTTAAATATTTAGTCGAAGCAAAGAGACTTTATTTCGACATTATTATTAAAAATGTTTTATAGTATTTATCATGATTCAAAATAGCTAGGTGAACAGGATGATCACACTCAGCCAACATAAGGATCTTAGTCACGCATCGCGTGAATTGAATGTTGCTCAACGATTAATGAGCCTTATTTGTGGTTCACATCAATTAGAAACTGCTCGTAAAGATCAGCTTGATTTTCATTATTCAGGTATACGCTTGCCGAGTAAAAAAATGGCAATTGGCTGTATCAGTTATGGCACAGATGTGTCTATTCAAATTCAGCAGCTAGGTGCATATAGTATCAGTTTGCCTATTCATGGACAGCAAACATTGCGTATGAATGGAGAAACACATTTATCACATAGTAATAATGGAATCATTGTTTCTAGTCAGGATCAGCAAGAACTCATCATTCACCGTAATTGTAAAAAATTTCAAGTGGTGATTCCTGAAGAAAGTGTCAAATCTGTACTTTCCAATTTGCTTTCTAAACCTGTTAAAGAGCGTGTGATTTTTGAGCCAGATATGCCATTTAGTGAAGATAACTTCCTAAGATTGTGGTGGAATAATATTCAACAATGTTTATCGCTCAGGCAAGATTATTCTCGTTTTGATGGTTTAAATCTGCTTTCTCAAGATTATGAAAGTTTTTTGATTAAGGCTTTGCTTTTAACCCAGCACAATAATTATTCCAATGAATTAAGATCGCTCCAAGAGTATCAGCTTCCGAAGCCAGTCATGGTGGTCAGAGAGTTTATTCATCGTTTTGCTGATCAAGAGTTGGATGCATCAGATTTAGTCATGATATCGGGGACTTCAAAATCGACTTTATACCGTGAGTTTCAACAAGCGCTGCATATGAGTCCTATGGATTATTTAAAAAACTATAGACTTGAACAGATTCATCATGCTTTGCTGCAGAACAATTCAAATATTTCCATTTCAAGATTGGCTTATGACTGGGGATTCAGACATTTAGGACGATTTTCTCAAGAATACAAAGCCAAATATGGGGTTCTCCCGAGTGAAACTCTTAAAATTATGGTTTAAAAAAAGCCCCTTTATTGGGGGCTTTTTAATGACTGATTTTAAATTACTGCGTCATTTCAGCAGTTGATGTATTAGCTGATTCAGGTTTTTTTAATCCTTTTAATGCAAGCGCAATAAATGAAATAAATGTCGGAATTGCTAGGACATAGAAAATACCTGCAAGAGATAATTCAAATGTAAAAATCAGTGATCCGTAGAATGCACCTAAGATCGCACCGATACGACCAATACCATGCATCCATGATACACCTACACCACGGCAAACTGAAGGATAGAACAGCGCTGTTAGCGGAAGTAATGATGATTGAGCACCCACTAATAATGCGCCGATTAAGAAAATTGCAATACCGAGTAAAACAATACTTTGACTCACAAATGCTGCAACGAAGAACAATACAAATGCTGCGAGATAAGAATATTTAATCACAGTATTTGGATTGACTTTGTCCATATACCACCCCATAAAGCATGCACCTATTACACCGCCGAATGGGAAAATCGCTGCAATTAAACTAAACTGTTCTGTTGTGAATCCAGCGGTTTTAAGAATAGTTGGCATCCAGCTGGTTAACAGATAAAACACCATTAGGCTGGTAAAGCAACACAGCCAAAGCATTGCCGAACCCCAAAAGTATTTGCTAAACAAAATTTTAACAGGGCTTTGTTTAGGATCTAATACTTCTGCTTCAGGTAGAACAAATACAGTACTTTGATCAAATGTTTGACCGTGAATTTTCTCAAGAATTGGTTTTGCTTTTTCTTGACGATTTTGTTTGATGAGGTATTGAGGTGATTCAGGTAACTTGGTAATCAAAAATACCAATACAATAAGTGGGATTACACCGCCAATAATAATGACATTTGCCCACCCTTGATTCTCTAATAAGAACGCAGATAAGACACCGCCACTTGAGATCCCTAACATAAATCCGCAACCTGCTAATCCGGTCAGGAATGCTTTACGTTTTAGAGGCATGTATTCGGATACCATTGTACTGATATTCGGCATAGCCGCACCAAGTCCGACCCCTGTAATAAAACGATAGATCATAAGTTCTTGCGTGTTAGAAGCAAATCCACACATGATGGTGAAAATTGAAAACAACAAAGTCGTCATTACGATGACACCCTTGCGTCCAAATTTATCTGATAATGGTCCTGAGATAATGGCGCCGATCGACATGCCTACTAAGGCCGCACTGAGCACAGGTGCTAGATCTGGTTTTGAAATACCCCAATCATCTAACAATGCTGGTGCAATAAAGCCTAAGATGCCAGTGTCTAATCCATCACAGAAAAAAACCAAAAACCCCAGAAAGAAAACTGTCCATTGTAAAGGGGACATTTTTTCCCGATCAATAACGTCATTTACAATTATTTTTTGCATTTAAAATTTCCATATATTCAAACGTTAGAACAAAAAAGGACTATCGTTTGCAAAGAATATTAACGATAGTCCTTAGTGATTGTCATCAGCTCATTTAATTATCTTGAGCTATGACTTTGAATAAACTTCTCACTGTAAACACGTCCGTTGTCTATCTGGTGATCAGCTAACCAATTTTTGACAGCATCGATCATTGGTGGCGGACCACACAAATACATATCGAATGCTGATTCGCTTAATTGCGATTGATCTAAATGTTCGTGGATAAATCCTTTTTTTCCAGTCCAATCATTAGAAGGTTGTCCGATTACGGGATGATACTCAAAGTGTGGAATCTTAGCTGAGTATGCTTTTAACCTTTCTTGTTCACACAAATCTTGCTCTTTGTTTACACCATAATATAGATGTACTGGTGGAATTTGAGGTTGTTTCACAATTTGATCTAGCATTCCTAAAAATGCTGACAATCCAGTACCTCCTGCGACAAAGACTAATGGCTTTTCTTTTTCCACTTCGCGAAGATAAAAACTTCCTAAAGGTGCTTCGAGTAAAATTGTATCCCCAACTTTTGCTCGATCTCGCAGATAGTCACTCATGAGACCTTGCGGGAGTAAGCGAATTAAAAACTGTAATTGATTACCTTCATTGGGTAAATTGGCAAAGGAATAAGAACGCCAATCATTTGCACCAGGAATTTTTAATCGAGCATATTGACCCGGTAAATAATCAATTTTCTGCGTATGTTGACTGGCATCTACATGAATGATTGCCGTAGTTTCAGAGACTAATTCTACGTGAGTCACTTTGGTTTCGAGTTGAAGTGTTTCACCAGCATTACAGAAACTTGAGTCATGATCGAAATAGAATGCAGCATTCGATTGCACTCGTGTTTGACAAGCTAAAATTTTACGCTCTGCCAGATCACGTTCGGTTAATGCTTCTTCATCGACATAATCTTGAGTGTAATTGCCACTTTCACATTGCCCTTGACAGGTTGCGCAAACGCCTTCACGGCAGTCTAAAGGCAATGTGATACCTTGACGGAACGCAGCATCAAGTAAAAGCTCATCATTATTCACAGAGATAAAGAACGTTTTACCATCTGCAAAGTTGAGTGCAACAGAATGACTCATTCTTTTACTCCTTAAACGTGGTAGAAGTCGAGCACAGAATCAATTTTGTCATTCAACAAAATGGTGTGCTGTTTACGAATGCGGAAAGTGTCTTCATGTTGACGAAGGATATAAGTGACATGACCGTAAAAATAGCCTTCTAAACCTTGGCGGTTATAGAATGTCGACCAACCCGCTTTAACTTCTAATAATCCGTCTTCAAGTGTTTTTACACGGATGTTGTGAATCGCATGCATGAGACGCGGAAGGGGCGTAGCTGATGCAGCTTTACCAGTTCCTATACGGAATACGCGATCTTCAAGGCCAGCACGGTTTTCATAATAGATATATGAAAGCCCTTGGTTTGGATCAGTGACGTATTCATGGTCACTAATCCATTGTGGAATGTGGTATTCGCTGTCTTCGTCATAGAGTTCTAGATATGCGTCCCATTCATAGTTGTCACAAAGCGCAGATTTTTCATATAAAAATTGAGAAACTTGATGTACAAGAGCTTGTGTCATGATTAAGCCTCCTCAGTTGTCGCTTGTGATGCAGGGCATTCGTGTGGTTCAGAAGTATCTTCAGTGAGTTTAAGTGCTTTATTTTTTAAGCCTTTTAACATGAGATCGCGCCAAACTTGGTGTTGATTGACATATAAACCTTCTTGAGTGATTTCAGTACCCGTGATGACTGGTTTGATCCCTAATGTTTGAGCATTCGGGCTGTCGCCATAATTCCACTTGTGATAACCGCGCGAAATGTCACTCCAGCGTTCTAAACGAGCTTGGAAACCACGCTGTTGTTCACGGAATTCGACTAAATCGTCAGGTGTGCCTAAGCCCGATACGTTGAAGAAATCTTCGAATTGACGAATACGGTTACGACGTGCTTCAGCCGACTCACCTTTAACACCAATACACTGGCTAATGACTTCAGTTTTATTCCACGCAACTGGACGAATAATACGAAGTTGCGAACTGATTTGATCCATAAAGAAAAGGCTTGGGTATAAGTTCAAGTTTCTGAGACGGTGCATTGCCCATTCAGCACGTTTTTGACCATATTTCTCAACCAGATATGGCATTACAGTTGCGTAACCAGGACGTACAGTTGGGTTAGGCATGTCACTAAACAAAACGTTATGACCATTTTTAAATGAGAACCAACCATCATCAGTTGTGTCATCACCAGCACCTAATTTACTGTAATCAAGTGTGTCTTTTGGCCCTGTCCCTTTTTGTGCATTCAGTTGCTGACGATATTGAACTGTAGATACATAGTTATAGTGAACAGTACTTACGTGGTAGCCATCTACACCATTTTCATTTTGCAGCTTCCAGTTTCCTGCAAAGGTATATGCTGATTTACCCGGTAAAACTTCTAATTCACCTGTAGGTGATTGTTCAACCATAAGATCAAGGAAAACACGTGTATCACCTAAATAATCTTCTAAAGTGTCTGTAGCTGTTGTATCTAAGCTAACGAAGACAAATCCTTTATAACTGGCAATACGTGCTTTTTTTAGACCTCGTGATGATTTATCAAAGTCATCACAATACTCACCAGGAGCTTTAACTTTTACGAGACGACCATCCGATTTGTAACACCAAGCATGGAACGGGCAGGTAAATGTGGATTGATTACCTTTAGCAACTCGGGTTAATGTAGCACCACGGTGCTCGCAGGCATTGACCATTGCATTTAAATTACCTTGACCATCACGGTTAATGATGAGCGGTTGGCGACCAATTTGAACAGTGACAAAGTCATTTGGTTTTGGAATTTCACTTTCATGACACGCGTAGATCCACACCTTTTCAAAGATCATTTCCATTTCTAGATCAAAAAGTTCTGGTTCAGTAAACATGTCACGTGCGATACGATAGACGCCATCCTCTGGTCGAAAATCGATACATCCTTCAATAAAATCATGCCATTCGATGCTGCTACGAGATCCCATGGTCTAACTCCTTATATCACTTGATTTCATTTATCTTTGAATCTATTGAACAGTGATTAAGGGAGTCAGGCTATCCAGTTTGTTCTAATCGTTATCCATTTTTTCTCAAATATTTTATGGAGAAGGTAATTAAAAATATGAGTGGGATTCAAAAGTCGTCATTTGGGACTAGAAAAACAAAAAGCCGATGCATCTTTGATACATCGGCTGATTAAAGCTAAAGGAAATCGTTATTTGGCAATTCCAAGCTCTGTCAAATGAAGTCTGAGGATTCGTCTTAATTCCAACACAGCTTCTGGTGTTTCCTGAATTGAGTGCCCACCTTTGATAATAATCTCAGATTGTGCCCTTTTAAGATGCGCACTCTGATAAGGCACGATCCCATCTGACATAACAGTAGGATCTTTACTCTCAGTCACATTCCCCATGATGGAGTGAAATTTAAACCCTTTAACCGGCGTCACAGGTGAGGTTAATTTGGTGAAAGGAGAGTTGTGACTCAGATCACTCGGACCATTTTGAATCAGTCCATGACCTAAGTCTTTGACAAAATGTTTAATATTAATATCTTTATCTGAGAGCGATTCAGCAAATGCACCCAAAAATGCACCTGGTAACTTGATCACTTTACGAGCAGCTCGTGTAAACCAACGATCAGCATAATCTGTCCCTCGATGAGGTGCTGCTAAGAAAATTGCACGATTAAACTGTGGCACAGGTTTGATTTGTAAACGAGCTTTAAATAAAGGCTCATTCTTAAAGCGGCTAATTTGAGAATTTTTTAATTGAGACAAAGCAGGTTGTGTTAAATCAGCTTGGCTCACCAATAATCTTGAAATAATACCACCCATACTATGTCCAATCAGAACTGCATCTTTAGCTGATGCCGTCGATTGATCAAGTGAATCAAATGCTTGTTGAATGATCGCATTCACTTGAAAGCGACTTTCTAAAATTGGCATATTGGTGGAGTAAAACACTTGCCAAACTTGATAATGTTCTCTTAGAACATTGTCTCCCATAATGTCATTGGTTAATGCAATCCAAGCTTCTGGACTGCTTGCAAGTCCATGCACCAAAACAATAATTTTTTTGTTTGGATTATAGGGTTCGAGCATAAAGAGATGAGGCATTGTGATTGTATTGTCACGATCAATCAAACTCAAATATGCAGCAGCACCTAAGTTATTTTCGGCAAGCCATAAACCATACGGTGCAGAGTAATTCGCAGCTAAGGGATAAACTTTTCCACCTACTTTTAATTGATCTAATCCATAAGGATCATAAATATTCAGAGTGAAATGTGGGTGATTCAGAATATCTTCTAGACTACTTTGACGCGCAGGCTCAGCGGTCATTGTGACTGAAAGATAACGTGGTGGATGAATGTTAGGATTACGACCATTTTTATAAGCGTGATTTAATGGATCTACAATATATTTACCTGAATCGCTATTTCGCTCTGGCGCTGGAAGCGTTGCGACAAATTCCGCACCGAAACCATCCCGACGGTTAATCGAACGCAAGCCACTAAAATTGAGATTGTAGCTTGAAAGCAGGCTATCTAATTTTTGATTAGCAATCTGAGGGTAATGGTCATAGTTGATGGTATAAATGCTTTCACCAATTTTTATTTGTTTGGGAACTTTTTCACCGGTATAGCGCATACCATAGGTCATCACCATTTTCGCCATGGCTTGATTGTAGAAATCTCGTATTTGAACTTGTCTATTATCGAAAATACGGTCGCTTGGTTGGCGTTTTGTCTTGAATAGATAGGCATAACTATAACGAATACTTTTATCAAGCATTGCTAACTGTTGGTCAAGACATTGACTATAGTTTTCTTGATGAATTTTTTTCTTTTCTTCTGACTGATATTTACTAATTAAACTGGTATTACAAGCAGAAGAATTACTGAGGGCTAATGCCCGTGTCAAATATGCTTCACTTGCAGTTGAATAAAGTTGTTCATCTTGAATTTGTTTTATTTTTTTTAGATCAGATACGCATTTATCGGGATCATTAGAACAACTTTCAGCCTCACTGCCTGTCATGGAGAGGACATTCAGACTCGCTTCACTCATTTTTTTACGCGTTAATATGCTATCTCGTTCATTCGCGATCGAGACATTAAGCGCTTGATTTTTTACACTGACGACTTGGCAACCTGTCATAAATAGTGGTGTTGCGAGCAGTAGGGCGCCGATGTATTTATTGTTCATCATAAACATATTTTCAACTGTCAGCATGAATCATTAACGCTGAGCATACGTTATTTTTAGGGAGATAAAAATAAGTGCTAAAAAAAATAGACTGAATAATCAGTCTATTTTTTATGAAATAAGATTATGATTTCGCTGGATTGTTTAAAATCTGCCAAACATTGTAACGACCTTGTTTCTCAATTTCTTGAATTAAGCGGTCAGCAACTTCAGTTTCTTCAGGATATTTCACTTTGTAATTTTTTAAAGTTGTGATTGCATTTTTCTTTTGACTCAATGCGAGGTAGTTGTTAACAGCTACGAGATAAGCTTCTTGAACACCTGCTTTGATGGCCTTATCGATATATGGAATAGCTTCTTTTTGACCACCACCTTCAGACAAAGAGAAACCAAACCAGAAGTTCGCTTCAGCGTCTTCTTTGTTGATCTTCAGGATTTGTTGTGCATATTTTAAAGATTTAGTGGTGTAAGCAGAACCAAGATCAAGGTTACGACCCAATATACTTGCTTTAAATGCACGAATTAAGATATCGAATGACGCGTTATCTTTCGCTGCTAAAGTATCTAGTTGAGCTGAAACTTCACGTAATTTAGCTTCAAAACCGCGACGTTCTTGACGATCTGTAAAGCGAGGAGGATAGTGACGTGCTTTACCTTCAACCATCTGGAGGAAGTCATCAATTTCTGTAATATCGATTTCATTTTGACCCGCTAAAACCGTGTATTTCATCGCACGTTGTGAACTATTCACAGTCGGTACGATTAATTTGTTGTGTTCGAGGATCATCTTTCTGTTTGGATTATTTGGATCAGTCACCTCAAGTTTTTGAAGTGGTGCAGCAGCAGCTTTTTTTAGTTCAAGCTCGAATACTGGTGGTTGGCTATAATTAAAAGGATTTAATGCATAAAATGGCGCACTTAAATCAGGCTCAGAAAAGACGATTGGATCGTTTGTTTTAGATTGTTTTTTTACTGCTGGAGAGCTACAAGCACTCAATAATGAAACAGCGATCATGGTGGCAATGAGGGGCTTAATCGTCATATTTTCTTCCAATATTATGTTTTTAAATTCTAGTTCAGGTTGTATCTGAGTCTATGAAAAGTCGAAACAACATGCAACTCAGATTCACCTAACTTAGTCAAACTTATACATTAAGCTTTTGATTGTGCAGTTTGAGCTTCGCACTCACGACGAACTTCGTCAATGATTTTTAACTCTTCAGCACTAAATGGTTGTCCATTACTTTGAGCGTTATTAAATGTTGGATCAAGTAATGAAAGTCGCTGACATAGAGTGTTCATGCGCTTTTCATTGTGCTGTATACGATCCAATAATACCCGCATACCTTCTAACATTGGATCAGATTGATCTTGGGTTGTCGCGTAAGGCTGAAACCCGATGCTTTCTGCATAATTGCGTCGTTCTGATTCTTTGTCCAAATCTTTTTGCTGATTTTTAATAATAAATCGCGCTGGATTACCTACGGCAGTAGCACCTTCAGGGACTTCTTTGGTGACCACAGCATTTGAACCCACTTTCGCATTTTTATGTACGGTAAATGGTCCCAAAATTTTCGCACCTGCGCCAACGACTACGCCATCTTCTAGCGTTGGGTGACGTTTGCCTTTATTCCAAGTGGTGCCACCTAATGTCACGCCATGATAGAGCGTCACATCATCACCAATTTCAGCTGTTTCCCCAATGACCACACCCATACCGTGATCTATAAAAAAACGTTTGCCAATTTTGGCACCTGGGTGTATTTCGATACCAGTTGCAAAACGACTAAAAGAAGACAGCATGCGGGCTGAAGTTTTACACTCTTTTTTCCAAAGCTCATGCGCAACACGATGCATAATCAGTGCGTGAATTCCTGGATAAGTGGTTAAAACTTCAAATGTGTTGCGCGCCGCAGGATCGCGGGCAAACACAGCTTGAATATCTTCTTTAAGCTGTTTAAGCATCTTTTGATTTCTCTTTAGAATCTGACTTTTTCCATGTGCCATTGTTCAATGCCTGAACACGACTAAAAATACCTCTAAGAAGATGGTACTCCATACGATCTAATTGTATACGTCCGAATAAGCGACGCAAGCGTAAAGGCAATAATCGTGGATTTTCTGGGTCTAAAAACTCGATTTCGTGTAACATTTTTTCAAAATGAGGATAAAATTGTTCCATCTGTTGATGTGTTACCAACGGCTCATCCCAATGCATAGAATCTTCATCAGTCACTTTCATAACAGCTTGAGGATCTTCAACTTGTTCCATGAGAGCCGTGGTCGCCATTCGCATTTCATAGCAAATAATTTGAATGGCTTGAGCGACATTGAGTACGCCATAGTCTGTATTCACAGGGATGGTCACATGGTAATTCGCCATAGCCAATTCTTCATTGGTTAATCCGCGATCTTCACGCCCAAATATTACGGCTATTTCTTGTTGTTCTTTGATCACCGCTTGCATAGATTTATCAGCAGCAGGTCGAGCATCTAATAAAGGCCATGGAATAGTTCGGCTACGAGCACTTGTACCAAAGACTAAATGACAATCTGCGATGGCTTCTTCAAGCGTTTCTACAATCTGAATTTGATCAATTAAATCGGTTGCACCGGCTGCAAGTGCATCAATATCAGGATGAGGATAAATTTTAGGTGCAACTAAAACCAATTTTGAAAGCCCCATGGTTTTCATTGCTCGAAGTGCGCTACCGATATTCGCAGGCAGGGTAGTATTCACCATGACAATACGCACATGAGACAAATGCGCTGAAACAGCAGCATTATCAATTAAATTCATAAATCTTCCAAAATTAAGAGTATTGACTGACTTCCGTCATGTATTGATCCATTGCTTCATCCATACTGATCTGGTCAGGTGGAGAGGCATGTGATGTGATGACTGGTTCTGATTTTGGTTCTGCGGCGTGGGAACGTGCAGCTTTTGACTTGACATGATACTCCACATGTAAGGCCTCTTTACCAAAATAGTCGCGCAGTTTGAACAATAAGTCATCGAGTGGTGCGACATTCCATTGCGGTGGTAAATGAAAATCAGCGGTTGCATATGGAAAGTCGAGTTGTACTTGTAATGGCACATGCTGACACATATCTACATTACAAAACGGTTGAATGATCTGTGAAAGCTCTTGACCAAGATTTGGCTGAATATGCTCAGGTTGTAATTTGATGAGGATGTGATTTGCACGTTTTTGACGAATTTCGTTTAATGTAAACGCCTTAGTAAGGCGTCCCATCGGACGGTCGAAGCCTTCACGTTCATAAATTTCACCTTCAATCACGATCACTCTTTCATTCACAATAATATCTTTAAAACGTTGGAAGCGTTCATGATTTGCTGAGACTTCGATTCGAGCAGTACCATCATCGAGTGTGATCATCATGCGGTTAGGGAAATTTGCGACATCCACAACCAAGCCTGCAAATACAGTAGTTACTCCACGACGTGTTGGAGTCAGCTCATTAATTTTGTTAGAAATAAACGCTTTTAACTCGGGGCGATACACATCGATTGGGTGTCCCGTTAAATATAAACCTAAGGTGTCTTTTTCACCTTTTAAACGGACTTCATCAGACCAAGGTTTTACAGGTTTAGTAGGTTTACGTTGAACTTCTTCAACTTCACCAAATAAATCCATAATGCCTGTTTCACGGTTTGAACGAGCTTGTTCGGCAGCTTGTACAGCTTCAGGCAATTGAGCCATTAAAGTCGCGCGTTCAAGTCCGAGACAATCTAATGCTCCTGAGCGAATCAAAGCTTCAAGTGTACGTTTATTGATTTTTTTCAGATCAATGCGATGGCAGAAATCAAATAAATCTTTATATGGTCCAAGCTGCTTACGTGAATCAATCACAGATTGCATTGCTGCTTCACCAACACCCTTGATTGCACCTAGACCATACACAATGGTTTTTTCATCAATTGCATGGAATTGATAAATCGACATATTAACGGAAGGTGGTAACACGTCGAGACCATTGTTACGACAGTCATCAATCAAGAATACAATACTGTCTGTGTTTTGCATTTCCGAAGTAAGTACAGCGGACATAAACTCTGAAGGATAGTGTGCTTTTAACCAAGCCGTCTGATAAGCCACCAATGCATAGGCTGCAGCATGTGATTTGTTGAAACCATAGCCTGCAAATTTTTCCATATAGTCAAAGATATGGTTCGCCGTTTGCTCATCGATATCTTTTTTTGCAGCACCTTCAATAAAGATTTGGCGTTGTTTAACCATCTCTTCAGGTTTCTTTTTACCCATCGCACGACGAAGTAAGTCCGCACCACCTAGACTATATCCGGCACAATACTGAGCTGCTTGCATAACCTGTTCTTGATATACCATAATCCCATAGGTAGGTTCTAAGACACCTTCTAATAGGGGATGTAAGTATTCGAACTCTCCACCATGCATACGATGAATAAAGTCTGGAATTAGATCCATTGGGCCCGGGCGGTACAATGACACGAAAGCAATAATTTCTTCAAATTTACTTGGGCGTGCTTCCTTGAGCATTTTTTTCATGCCCACGGATTCAAATTGGAATACCGCAGTGGTATTTGCTTCGGCAAATATCGAATATGCAGCTTTGTCATTTAGCGGAATATTCTCAATCTTTAGAGGTATATCAAACTTCAATCGTTGGTTAATGTGCTGAATAGCATCTTCAATTACAGTAAGATTTCGCAATCCCAAGAAGTCAAATTTAACAAGTCCTGCCGCCTCAACATCGTCTTTATCAAATTGAGCGACACGACCGGTACCATCTTCGTCACACAGTACAGCTGAGAAGTCCGTAATCTTGGTCGGTGCGATTACAACACCACCTGCGTGCTTACCAGTGTTACGCGTTATTCCTTCAAGTTTAAGCGCCATTTCCCAGATTTCTGATGCATCTTCATAATCTGGGTTGGATGGGTTGGTTACAATATCTTTAAGTTGTGGTTCGGCTTCTAAAGATTCTTCTAAACTTAAACCCAAAGGTTTAGTCGGGATCATTTTAGAAATACGATCTGCTAAGCCGTAAGACTTACCTAAAACTCGTGCAACATCTCGAATTGCACCTTTCGCTGCCATCGTACCAAAGGTTGCAATTTGAGATACAGCGTCACGCCCATAAGTTCGTGCTACATAATCAATTACACGATCACGACCTGCGATACAAAAATCCACGTCAAAGTCTGGCATCGAAACACGTTCAGGGTTTAAGAAACGTTCGAAAAGAAGTCCGTATGGTAGTGGATCTAAATCTGTAATTTTTAAACTGTATGCAACTAATGAGCCTGCACCTGAACCACGGCCCGGGCCTACAGGTACGCCATTGTTCTTGGACCACTGAATGAAGTCCATGACAATCAAGAAGTAACCTGGGAATCCCATCGAGTTAATGATCTTGATTTCGAAATCTAATCGATCGTCATATTCTTTGCGAATTTCAGGCCAGTCTTCTCCACGTTTCTCCTCAGGATAAAGGTGATTAAGACGTTCTTCTAATCCTTCTTTAGACAAATGGGCAAAGAAGGTATCAATTGTATGACCTTCAGGAATTGGATAGTCAGGTAAAAAGTATTTACCTAAGCGAAGTGTCACATTACAGCGTTTAGCAATTTCAACTGTATTTTGAATAGCACTGGGGATATCAGCAAATAACTCCACCATTTGCGCTGTTGTTTTGAAATATTGCTCAGGGCTGTAAGTACGTGGACGACGATTATCACCTAAAACATAGCCATCTGCGATGCAGACGCGCGCTTCATGGGCTTCAAAGTCTTCTTCTCTAATAAAATGAACATCATTATGAGCGACAACACCGATTTGATATTTTGCGGCTAATTTAACAGCTTCAATAATAAAATCTTCTTCTTGTGGGCGATTGGTGCGCGTGAGTGCTAAATAGACACGATTGCCAAATTTTTCGATCCAAGCTTCAAGTAAGGGTTCAGCTTTTTCAGGGCTACTTGAACACAGCATTTCTCCAACATCACTTTTAATCCCTAAAAGTGCAATCATGCCCGGCGCTTGTTCTAACACCCATTCTTTTTTTACACACGGGATACTGAGTTGTTGTCCTTCAATAAAGCCGCGCGATACTACTTCAGTTAAACTACGCCAACCCTCATTATTCATCGCCAGTAAAGTCATACGATGTGATTCATCATTCAAACGAATCACACTTCCTAAAATAGGTTTAATCCCTTTTTTAAGACACGAGGTATAAAACTTCACTGCTGCATGTAAGTTCGATAAATCTGTCATCGCGAGTGCAGGCATAGAATCCTGTACAGCAGACTTCATTAGATCAGGTATACGTACGATTGATTCAGTAATAGAAAATTCTGTATGAACACCGAGATGAACAAACTGCATAGATGAGTCCTTTACAAGAGCAGAGCGTATTTTATCATGCAAAGTGATTTAGAGCTGAGAATCCACGATATTTTATATGATTCGCACAAATTATCTTCGATTTGAATAAAGGCGATTTTATATCAATCAAAAAAAGTGCCATTCGGCACTTTTTTATAACATGAAAATTGGGCTTAATATTCCCAGAACATGCGTTGTATTTCTTTTGCATCTTTGGTTTTGGTTAAAGCAAGCGCGGTTAAAATTTTAGCTTTTTGAGGGTTGAAGTCATGTGCAACTACCCAACCATATTTGTCATCTGGCTGTTCGGCATTACGGAGAACGAATCCTTGTGGCACTCGTGAAGAACGTACAATTTGTATACCACTTTGCTGAAGTTGATTCAGCGTGGGAACAATATTTTTCGCGACTGAGCCGTTTCCTGTACCTGCATGGACAATCGCTTTAACCCCAGCCTTGGCATACGCTTGATAAGCATCAGGAATCATGTTGCCAGAGCCATAGACAATTTGAACTAATGGGAGTGTATCACCCTTAATATTCTCGATATTAAATTCTGACCGCTGATTAAATCGCTTAACAGAACTTCGGAACCAGTAAGGTTTAGATTCTACCAACGTCCCTAAAGCTCCCCATTGGCTTACAAAGGCATTAGTATGAATATTAATGCCTTTAGTCACATCTCGAGCTGCAAAAATACTATCGTTCATAAGGACGAACACCCCCTTATTTTTTGCACTCGGGTCTGCTGCCAGAGCAACTGCACTATATAAATTTAGTGGGCCATCCGCAGATAAAGCCGTCGATGGGCGCATTGAGCCGACAACAACAATAGGTTTTTCCGTTTGTACGACTAGATTAAGAAAAAAAGCGGTTTCTTCTAAAGTATCTGTGCCATGTGTAATGACAACGCCATTTACATCTGACTTTTTAACCAAATCATTGACTTGGCG
The DNA here is from genome assembly GCF_056779695.1 of Acinetobacter sp. 25-47-122. Classification (NCBI taxonomy): domain Bacteria; kingdom Pseudomonadati; phylum Pseudomonadota; class Gammaproteobacteria; order Moraxellales; family Moraxellaceae; genus Acinetobacter; species Acinetobacter sp. 25-47-122. Next base: position 60,779 of record NZ_JBWYIJ010000011.1, on the reverse strand, counting down.
GGCAAGGGAAAGTAATTCTTTGTCTGTAATGCTTTCAGAAGCAACCTGCATTGCTTGTACGCCGCTCACATTGGCTAAATCTTTAATTTGAGGAACGGCATTCAGTAAGTCATCCACTGGAACTTTTGCGGCAGTGTAAGTGGCGCTGTTGGTTGAGCTTGCACCAGCACCCGCAATCGTTCCCCCAGTTGCAACGACGACAACGTTATTTTTAGCAAAGCTCGTTAGGGGTAATAACAAGCCAATCGATAGAGTCAGTGCGGTTAGCGTCTTTTTCATCTTTTTTCCTAAATGTTTTTTATAGTATTGTGCATGGATAATGCTTAATCACGATAAAGGAAAAGAAGGGTGCTTGTATATAATCAAAATGAAATTAATATCATGAAATAATCAAAATATTAAATATAAAACCCCCAGATTGAAATCTGGGGGTTTTAAATACATCATTCACATAAAACGACTGAATTAACGCATTTTCGCCAAGAATCTTCCTAGACGGTTAATCGCTTCACGAAGTTCATTTTCAGCAGGCAAGAACACCACACGGAAATGATCAGGGGTAGGCCAGTTGAATCCTGTACCTTGAACCAATAACACTTTTTCTGCTTTGAGGAAGTCAAGCATAAACTGTTCATCATCCTGAATCGGATAAATTTCAGGATCAAGTTTAGGGAAACAATACATTGCACCTTCAGGTTTAACACAGCTTACACCTGGGATTTCATTCAACATTTGCCAAGCAATATTGCGTTGCTCATACAAACGACCACCTGGACGAATTAAATCGTTGATAGACTGGTAGCCACCCAATGCAGTTTGAATAGCATATTGAGCTTGATGGTTAGCACACAGGCGCATTGACGCGAGCATGTCTAGACCTTCAATATAATCTGCTGCACGTGTCTTATCACCCGTAATTGCCATCCAGCCTGAACGGTATCCAGCAATTCGATAGGATTTAGATAATCCGTTAAATGAAATACACAGTTGATTACCCGCAAGGGCAGCGACCGATACATGTTCGATTCCATCGTAAACGATCTTATCGTAGATCTCATCAGCAAATAAAATCAGGTCATATTTTTTTGCAAGAGCGACAATTTTTTCTAAGACATGACGTGGATAAACAGCACCCGTTGGGTTGTTCGGATTGATAATCACGATCCCACGAGTATTAGGCGTAATTTTGTTTTCCATATCCTGAATATCAGGATACCAATTGTTTTCTTCATCACATTTATAATGGATTGCAGTACCACCAGAAAGATTAACGGCAGCAGTCCATAATGGATAATCTGGCATTGGCACCAGCATTTCATCGCCGTCATCTAACAGGCCTTGCATAGCCATTACAATCAGCTCAGAAACACCATTCCCAATATAAACGTCATTGACATGCATATTGAAAATACCTTTTTGTTGATAGTACTGACAAACCGCTTTGCGGGCAGGGAAAATCCCTTTTGAGTCTGTATAGCCAATTGCATTTGGTAAGTTCAACGCAACATCATTGATAATTTCTTGAGGTGCTTCAAAACCGAAGGGCGCTGGGTTGCCGATATTAAGTTTAATTATCTTATGTCCGGCTTCTTCCATTTCGTTGGCGGCGCGTAACACAGGTCCACGAATGTCATAGCATACATGCTCGAGCTTAGACGATTTCTTAATTTCGCGTGGAGTAGTGTTACCTAAAACGGACATATTCCCATCCAATTATTTTTGAGTGAATAAAAATAGATTACTAAATATCACAATCTATGTAGAAATTTAGCTAGAAATTTTTCAAGCTCTAGCGTAAATATGAAGGTACTGAAGCATGACATTGAATGTCAAAGATTTAAAGGAGTTAATCATGGGAAAACTCAATAAAACAGACCGAGAATGGCAAAGAGAGTTATCACCAGAGGAGTATCGCATTACCCGTCAAAAGGGAACTGAGCCTGCTTTCACAGGGCGATATTGGAATACCAAACAAGAAGGAACTTATGTTTGTCGTTGCTGTGGCGAACCTTTATTTACTTCAGAAACCAAATATGACAGTGGTTGTGGATGGCCTAGTTTTTATCGTCCAATCAACCAAACAGTCATTGAAGAACATGACGATCACTCACATGGCATGATTCGTACTGAGATTGTTTGTCATCATTGTGACGCACATCTAGGTCATGTTTTTGAGGATGGACCTGAACCTACAGGTCTTCGCTATTGTGTAAACTCAGCTTCATTAGAATTAAAAACCCAAGAAAAAAATGATGAGGAAACCTATCCATGACCAATATTTATCAATTTGAGGCAGAATTGCTAGAAGGGGAAAATAAGCAATTTTCGGACTATGAAGGTAAAGTGCTATTGATAGTCAACACAGCCAGCAAATGTGGATTTACGCCACAATTTGCAGGGTTGGAAGCGCTGTATGAAAAGTATAAAGATCAAGGTTTTGAGGTATTAGGATTTCCGTGTAATCAATTTGGTGGGCAAGATCCGGGTACGCACGAAGAAATTGGTAGTTTTTGCCAGAGAAATTACGGTGTATCCTTTCCGATGTTCGCTAAAGTGGATGTAAAAGGTCCTGAAGCCCATGTGATTTTTCGGTATCTCACCAACAACAGCAAAGGCATTTTAGGAAGTGGAATTAAGTGGAACTTTACCAAATTTTTGATTGGAAAAGATGGCAAAGTGCTTAATCGATATGCACCTACAACTAAACCAGAAAGCATTGAAGATGATATTCAAAAAGCGCTGGCTCAGTAAAAAAAATCAGCTCAATTGAGCTGATTTTTTTATTCATTTAATTCAAGAAACGGTAATCGGCTAGATTTGCATTTTTGGTTTCTAGCCAATACTTCCATGTATAACTCGGCCAAAGTGAAAAATTCTTTCCGCCTTCTTGCTGATACCAACTCACACAGCCAGATTGCCAAACTGTGCCTGCAAATTTTTCTTGGATTTTACGGTTGAATTCTTCTTGGACTACATCTTTGACCACGATTGCTTTGGTTTTGGATTTTTCTACAGCTTCAATCAGTTGTAGAATGTAATTCACTTGAGATTCGATCATAAAAATTACAGAGTTATGACCTAAAACAGTATTCGGGCCTAAAAGTTGAAAGAGATTTGGAAATCCTTTGGTAGAAATTCCATAGTAGCTTTCAGCACCCTCTTTCCATGCTTCTTTCAACTCAATACCATTTTCACCATAACATTTAAAATCTTTTAAATAAATTCGTGGATCAGTAATAAAACCAGTACCGTAAATTAAGCAATCTATTTCTCGTACTTGCCCATCTTTGGTAACAATCGCATTTTCAGTAATTTCTTGGATGCTGTCCGTCACGAGCTCTACATTCTTGCGATTAAATGTTGGGAAATATCGATTTGATACCAAAATTCTTTTACACCCCATGGTGTAATCTGGTGTCAATTTTTTTGCTATTTCTTTATCTTTGACTTGGAAGCGAATAAAAGCTTCTGCAAGTTTTTGACCCAGTCGCATCATTTGAGGTTTTACAATCGGAACTACGCGTGATTCATTTGACCAATACAAGCGCGCTCGATGCAATTTTCTAAACCAGTCGTATTGGGCAAACAGTTTTTTGTCTAAAGCATTATAAGCACGTTCATCGCGCGGTATTACCCATGCAGCAGTTCTTTGAAACACGTATAACTGTTTGGTTTTTGGTGCAATCTCAGGAATATATTGAATTGCACTTCCACCTGTGCCGATACTGGCTACACGTTTACCATTCAGGTCATAAGCATGATTCCAAGATGAGGAGTGGAATACTTCGCCTTTAAATTTTTCGATTCCTTTAATCTTTGGAATTTGAGGAATATGCAATGGACCAGAGGCAAAAATAAGGAATTGACTGTGTAGAGCACTTTGATTCTTGATGGATATTTCCCACGTATGAGCTTGCTCATCGAAGCGTGTCGAAATGACTTCGGTATCAAATTGAATAAATTTTTTTAAATCATATTCTTGAATAAGATCTTGAATATATTGGAAAATTTCAGGTGCTTCAGCATATCGTTTTGTCCAATCAGATTTTGGTGCAAAAGATAATGAATACATATGAGACTGCACATCACATGCAGCACCTGGGTATTGATTTTCACGCCAAGTACCACCTACATCTTTAGCTTTTTCAAGAATAACAAAATCTTCAATGCCGCGTTTAAGAAGTTGAATAGCTGTGGCTAATCCTCCAAATCCGGCGCCGATAATCGCAATTTTAGAATTTTTCTTGATGAATTGCGTTTCAGTTAAGTCGACTGAATTTGTATCTAGCTGATCTGATGTAACTTCCATTTTAATACTCGTTTATATTATTTGAAGCTATCATAAGCAGTCTGGACTGAAACTGACATGATTTCATTGACATTTAATATTGATATTTTCGGCAATATTCTTTCCCTTTTTTTTAGGGTAAAACATATGCAACTTTAATTTTAAAATTCTGATTTATGAAAAGGTCGATTCTCGGTTTGTTGTATCTCATACAGGGTATGCGACAAGTCGGAATAAATGTGGACGAAAGATTGGAAGCTGTCGGTTTAAAGGCGGACGCCTTAGATCCGAGTTCAACGATTCAACCTGAATTAGAACAAATCATTCAAAGAATTATTGCTAAAGGGGTTAACCCGCTGCTCGGTTTAGATGTCGGTCAACATTATGCGCTCGCAGGCTATGGTCCGCTTCTCATGCTATTGGTCACAAGCCCGAATGTCGGTGCGGCTCTCACAAATGGAATACGCTATCAAGCGCTTACCCATTTATCGGGTAGACTTACATTAGAGCAGACGAGTGTCTATGCGGCTTTATGTTATGAGCCTCTCAATTTACAAAGTGAAGTTGATGAGTTCAGGGCTCAATGTGAAATTTCAGGTACGGTTAAATTCGTGCAAGATATCTACAAAATGATAGGATTGCCTTTTCCTGAAGTGCAGATTGAATTGCCGTTTTCACGACCGAAAGAATCCATTTTTTTGAACAAGTATTTGAATTATTTCAGTGAACAAGTTCGGTTTGAACAAGACAAATTTCGACTGATTTTTGATGCAGAAATTTTAGAATTGAAGTTGCCTTCAGCTGATCAAATCACATTTAATGTCCACCAACAAAGATGTAATGCTGAGATCGAAAGATTAAATGCGCAACAATTGAATCAACACCAGTTGATTCAAAGAATTCACGATTATTTGGATTTACAAACGGGGCAGATTCCAACAATGGCAGAAACTGCTCAAGCTTTGAATATTCCAGAGCGTACTTTGCGACATCAGCTTAACCAACTGAATACAAGCTATAAGCAAATACGGGAGCAACTCATTCGAGAGAAAGCGCTTCGATTGATTGAGTACAAAGAGTATTCAATCGAAGTAATAGCTGAAATGCTTGGATATTCAGAACCTGCAGCATTTAACCATGCTTTTAAAAGATGGTTTGGACAAAGTCCACGACAGTATGGGAAATAACCTCAGCATGTATGCTCAAATGGTATATGCCAAAGTGTTATTTATCATTTTTTTAAATATTCGTTATACTTCCGACGGCCTAAAAAAGTAATCTATATCTATGTTCCATTCTCATTCTTCGCAAAATAGTTTAAGTCACACTCCGCAATCACCTGCAGAACGTTATGCTCACGCAATTTCGTCAGGACAATTTATGCCTGATGATGCTCAAGCTCAAGCTGTACATGAACTTAATCGTGTTTGGGAAGAACTGATCTTACGATATAAAGCTTCTAAAAAAGCGTTTCGACGTTTTCGCCGTCAAACAGCCCCTAAGGGTGTTTATATGTGGGGTGGTGTTGGGCGTGGAAAAACTTGGTTGATGGACCAGTTTTATGATGCGATACCTTTCCGTCGCAAGACGCGTATGCATTTCCATCATTTTATGCAATATGTGCATAAAGAGTTAAATAAAAATTCAGGACAACAAAATCCACTCGACATCGTTGCTGATCAAATTTACAAAGATGCGGTTGTGATTTGTTTTGATGAATTCTTTGTATCAAATGTCACGGATGCGATGATTTTAAGTGATTTATTCCAAAAGCTATTTGTTCGTGGAATTACACTTGTTGCGACATCAAACATTGCACCAGATGGTTTATACAAGAACGGTATTCATCGCGACCGCTTTATTCCAACGATTGAAATGGTAAAAAAGAATTGTGTCATTTTGAATGTGGATGCAGGTGTTGACTATCGTTTGCGTGTACTGAAACAAGCGCAGTTGTTCAAATCACCTTTAAGCCATGATAATCAGGTATGGATGGCACAACGTTTTTCAGCATTAACCAGTGCTCAAAATGTGAGTGAAGAACCGATCATCATTAATGGACGTAATGTCGATACAATTGGTCATACTGAAGATGTATTATGGTGTGAGTTTTCTGAACTCTGTATGAAGCCACGAAGTCCTGCGGACTTTATCGAAATTGCGAACACTTATAACACTGTCCTAGTCAGTAATGTTCCCGATCTGAATGATTATTTATCAGAAGGAACACGCCGATTCATTTATTTAGTCGATGAGTTCTATGATCGTGGTGTTAAATTATTACTAACCTCACATGCCAGTATCATTGATATATATAGTGGCGAAAAATTAGCGTTTGAAATCGAACGCACACGTTCACGCTTACTCGAAATGCAATCAGATGACTATTTACAATCTGCGCATCGACAAATTGATATGCCTGCAGAATAAATGTGAAAATTCAAAAACGAACCCAAACAGATGATGTTTGGGTTTTTTTATTTGGAGTGGAATAAATTTGAAATCGTCGCTTAAAAGCGTAGAGAAAATAGACATATTGGTTTAAATTAAATCAGATTTGATGGAAATTGGCACTTAAGTCTAATTTCTACCTTTATAAAACTTTATACACTGTAATTAGATTGTTGAATTAAAACGACTCAATAAGTAATAGATCAAAAGTCTCATCTGATTGGTGTCTATAATAAATGATCACTATTTAGCAATGTGATATTACTATTCAGCAATTTATAAATGGGTATACTAGATTCTCTTGTATAAAAAGTAGCAATATCAGGAAAGACAATGACTGCACGTATTCAGAAAGGCAAGTTAGCGATTGCTAAAGAACTCTACGATTTCATCGAAAATGAAGCACTACCAGGTTCTGGTTTAGACAGTGAAACTTACTGGAAAAACTTTGAACAAGTCGTTGTTGATCTTAGCCCAAAAAATAAAGCACTCTTGGCTAAGCGTGATGACATTCAAGCGAAAATTGATGAATGGCACCGCAATAATAAATTTGAATTAGGAGCTTACAAAGCTTTCCTGACAGAAATTGGCTACTTATTACCAGAAGTAGAAGATTTTCAAATTACAACTGAAAATGTAGATGAAGAAATCGCACTATTGGCGGGTGCACAATTGGTTGTGCCTGTACGTAATGCACGTTACTGCTTGAACGCTGCAAATGCTCGTTGGGGCTCTTTATATGACGCATTGTATGGTTTCGATGTGATCTCGGAAGAAGGCGGTGCGGAAAAAGGTAAGGGGTATAACCCTGTTCGTGGCGAAAAAGTTATCGCTTTTGCTAAAAATTTCTTAAATGAAACTTTCCCTTTAGCAAATGGATCACATGCGGATGCTACGAAATACGCTGTTGAAGCAAAAAAATTAGTGGTAACGCTTAAAGATGGCAGCACAACGAATTTGGCTAAAGAAGCTCAATTTGTAGGTTTTAATGGTGAAGAGTCTGCGCCGACAGAAATCGTTTTATTAAATAATGGTTTGCATGTCATCATTGAAATCGATGCGACAAGCCCAATTGGTCAAACGGATGCTGCTGGCGTAAAAGATCTTGTTTTAGAATCTGCGGTAACAACGATCCAAGATTTGGAAGACTCAATTGCTGCGGTTGATGCTGAAGAAAAAGTTGAAGGCTACCGTAACTGGTTAGGTTTGATGAAGGGTACTTTGGAAGAGAAAATCGAGAAAAATGGTAAAACCATTACTCGTGCTTTAAACAAAGACCGTACCCACAAAAATCTGATCGGTGGCGAAACAACTTTACACGGTCGTTCATTGATGCTTCTTCGTAACGTTGGTCATTTGATGACGAACCCGGCGATCCTAGTGGATGGTCAAGAAATCTATGAAGGTATCATGGATGCATTGATCACACCGTTATTAACGTTTGCTGACATCAAAGGTCAAAATGAAATCAAGAACTCTCGTAAAGGTTCTATGTATATCGTTAAACCTAAGATGCATGGCCCTGAAGAAGTTGCATTTGCAGTTGAACTATTTGAGCGTGCAGAACAAGCTCTAGGTTTGCCAGCAAAAACGCTTAAAATCGGGATCATGGATGAAGAGCGCCGTACTTCTGTAAACTTGAAAAACTGTATTGCTCAAGCGAAAGATCGTACCATCTTCATTAACACAGGATTTATGGACCGTACAGGTGACGAAATCCATACCTTTATGGAAGCAGGTCCATTCGTTCGTAAGGGTGAAGTTAAATCTCAAATTTGGTTCCCTGCATATGAAAACCGTAACGTGATGGTTGGTTTACAAGCAGGCTTACGTGGCAAAGCACAAATTGGTAAAGGCATGTGGCCTAAACCAGATATGCTTTTAGATATGTATAAAACCAAAATTGAGCATCCTGAAGCTGGTGCGAGCTGTGCTTGGGTTCCATCACCATCTGGTGCTGTAATTCATGCGATCCACTATCACCAATGTAATGTTTCAGCGCGTCAACAAGAGTTGTTAAAAACTGAAGCATTACCTTTAGATGATTTATTAACTCCACCATTAGCGACTGATACGAATTGGACTGATGAAGAGAAAACTAAAGAGTTAGAAAATAACCTTCAAGGTATTCTTGGTTATGTAGTTCGTTGGGTTGATTTGGGTGTTGGTTGTTCTAAAGTTCCAGACATCAACAACGTTGGTTTGATGGAAGACCGAGCAACTTTACGTATTTCATCTCAACACGTTGCAAACTGGTTACGTCACGGTATCGTGACTAAAGAGCAAGTTGAAGAAGTAATGCAACGTATGGCTAAAATTGTAGATGAGCAAAATGCGAACGATCCAGCGTACACACCAATGGCACCTGAGTTTGACGGTTATGCTTACCAAGCAGCATATGATTTGGTGTTTAAAGGTGCTGAACAACCATCAGGTTATACAGAACCATTACTTCATGCTTACCGCTTGAAGCTTAAAGGTTACACTGGTGACTAATTAAAATAAAAAAGCCTCTCCGGAGGCTTTTTTTACGATTGTGTAAAATAGTTGACCATTGGGTAAAAAGTGGCATGTAGAGGGACATAAAATGACGCAATATTCAAATTTAAATCAACAGTATATTAACGGTTCTTGGTTAAAAGGCTCTTCAGAGCGTGTCATACAAAATTTTAATCCATTTGATTTAAAAGAAATACACCAAATTCAAGCGGCGAATCAGTCTGATGTTGATCACGCTTTTTCTGCAGCACAACAAGCATTTGATCTTGGCTTAATTACCTCTGCTTTAGATCGCAAGAAAATCATTCAGAAGCTGCATGACATCATACAATTACGTAAAGACGAAATTATAGATTGGCTGATTACCGAGTCTGGAAGTACGCGTCTCAAGGCAAATATTGAAGTGGGTGCTGCGCTTGGTATTATCTCAGAATCATTCACTTTTCCTGATCAAATCCAAACTGTTCAGCTAGAAAGTAAAGATCCTGCGAGAAAAAGTTTTTATCAACGTAAAGCGTTGGGTGTTATTGCTGTCATTAGCCCTTGGAATTTTCCATTTCATTTGTCAATGCGATCGGTTGTTTGCGCAATCGCATGTGGAAATACAGTGGTACTTAAACCTGCGAGTGATACACCTGTTACAGGTGGAACATTATTAGGGAAATTGTTTGAAGAGGCAGGTGTGCCCGCTGGTGTACTGAATGTCATTGTGGGTAGTGGTAGTGAAATAGGGGATTATTTTGTCGAGCATCCTATCCCGAAGATGATTTCATTCACTGGCTCTACAGAAGTAGGACAAAATGTTGGTGCTAAAACGATGGCCAGCTCTAGAATCAAACGACTTGCTTTAGAGCTTGGAGGGAATGCGCCATTATTAATTCTTAAAGATGCAGATTTAGATTTGGCAGTCGATTTGACGATCAAGGGGCGCTTCCTTCACCAAGGCCAAATCTGTATGAGCACTAATCGTGTCATCGTAGATCAATCGATTCACAATGAATATGTTGAAAAGCTGTTAAACAAAGTAAAAGATATTCCTGTGGGTGATCCTAATCTTGATGAGACGCTTATAGGACCTATTATTAATAATACACAAGTGAAGCAGCATCAACGAATCATTAATCAGGCTCAAATAGAAGGTGCTAAGTTGGTCTATGCTGGGGGTATTGAGAATAATTTGGTTTCACCTCATGTGTTTACAGATGTATTGCCGACATATGCAATTGCTCAAGAGGAAAGCTTCGGACCAATTCTGCCGATCATCAGAGCAGATGATGAGGCACATGCAATTCAAATCGCCAATGACACACCGTTTGGTTTATCTGGTGCTGTATGTACATCTGATATTGAGCGCGGAGTAGAAATCGCTTCAAAACTCGATATTGGAATGACACATATTAATGGTATAAGTGTCGCGGACCATGCTAATGCACCATTCGGTGGAGAAAAGAACTCTGGATTAGGGCGCTTTAATGGGCATTGGATTATGGATGAATTCACGCGTACACACTGGATGACAGTACCAATATCATCATAATGAACTGAATTGGATCGGCTATAATAGCCTAAGTTTTTTATAGTATTGAAAATTATGCTATGTGTGCCAACTTTAAGCCAATACAAGCGCATCAAATCCAAGCATTAGAACTTCCACATATTCCATTTGAATATGTGGAAGAGGTTTATCCAAGCTACGAAACCCCGTTGTTATTTAAATCTGATCATAGCTACGAGTGGAGGTTAGTTAATTTTGGTTTTATACCAAAATGGGCAACTGATACAGAAATAGCGAAGAAAACCTATAATGCACGCAATGAAACATTAAGCGAAAAAAGAAGTTTTCAAGAAGCATTTGAAAAATGTAAATTTGGTGTAATTCCAGTCACTGAGTTTTATGAAGCAAAATATATTAATGGACGACCGCAACGATGGGGTGTGAGAAGAAAAGATGGTCAGGCATTTTTTATCGCAGCGTTGTATGAAATCACGAAAATTGATCAAATTATTTATCGTTCAGCAACGATGATTACCATGGATGCTATTCATCACGAAATGATGAAGGATTTTCATGAGCCTGGAGATGTTAAACGGTCAGTAATTATTATTCCGCACTATAAATTAGATCAGTGGCTGAGTTTAAAATCCCCCGACATTCAGAACTTTGTAGAGGGCTTTCCAGTAGAGGAATTTGAATGTTTTTATTGTCCAAAACCACGGCAGAACAATACAGCCCAACTCAATATGTTTGATGATGGGCTTTAATCTAAAGTTTAGGGAAATTAGTGCGCTAAATTTTTGAAAATATGCTTTAAGCTTTCCATTAGTTTTTCAATTTGAAGTGGGGTTAATCCCTCAAATGTTTGTTCAAGAACCACACTCATCAGGTCATTAATTTTTTTTGTCATTTCTAAACCTTTTGGTGTTAGTACCACACGCGTAATACGGGCATCGTTTTCACACGAGTAAGTGTCAACCATTCCTTCATCTTTTAAACGGTAAACGATTTTTGTAGTCGTCGACATTTTTGACACAATCATGTCAGAGAGTTCTGAAACACTTGCATCTGGTTTAGTAGACAATGCGACAAGCAAACGTCGACGAGAATTATCAACGCCATACTTTTTGAGCACATGGTCAACATTCAGTACATACTGAGAATGGACTTGAGTGATCCAATAGAATGGAAAATTTTCGAGTTCAAAATTTTCAGATGAAGGTAAAAATTTTGCATATTTTTTTGACATCGCTACGTCCTTGTCAGTGTAACTTAATTGTTTTTATTAATTTAAATATTACATGAAGCATAACCTATATTAAAAGAACTATGTTCAAATAATCAACTTATGTTCAAGCGCTTACCTTAAATCAGACAAAAGGTATGACACCTATTGACTTCAGTTTTATAAAACATATTTCAATGATCTGTAAATATCTTTATGTGTATCAAAACAGAAGATTCGAAAAATACAGCTATTCTGATCTTCATGATTATATCTTTATGTCAATTCCACGCTGACCAAATTCTATTGAAAAATAGAGGAACTATAACTTGGCACTGATATTTTTTTTTGTGTCGAAAATGTCAAAGACTATTCAAGGATGGCAATTACGACTAAAGATATGATCTAAATTTACATAAAAAATTGTTTTGAACATAAAAAAAGTAATTACAAAATAAAATTCTTATGCATAATAGTTTCATCATTTCTGAAAAGGTAACTTTATATATGGACCCGTCGCCGTGTTGGCCTAATTTAGCTTCTTACATTATCTTAAATAATAAGAACCAGGAGATCTAATATGGAATTTTTATTGGATCCTGGCATTTGGATAGGGTTAATTACCCTTATCATTCTTGAAATCGTTTTAGGTATCGATAACTTAGTATTTATTGCGATACTTGCAGAAAAACTTCCTCCAGAACAACGTGATAAAGCCCGTGTAATCGGTTTATCCCTCGCATTATTAATGCGTCTAGGTCTACTTTTTGCGATCTCGTGGTTAGTCACTTTAACTCAACCATTGATTGAAATTTTTGGAAAAACATTCTCAGGTCGGGATTTGATATTACTGTTTGGTGGTCTATTCCTTGTGTATAAGGCTGTCAATGAACTCCATGAAAAAATGGAGGGTAAACCCGAGATTAAAACGAATAACAATGTCGTATACGCTGGTTTTGCTGCAGTTGTGGCTCAGATCGTCGTGCTTGATGCGGTATTTTCACTCGACTCAGTGATCACTGCGATTGGTATGGTGGATAATATTTACGTGATGATGGCTGCGATGATTGTGGCTATGGTTGTTATGTTAATTGCATCAAAACCGTTAACTACGTTTGTTAACCGTCATCCTACGGTGGTTATCCTTTGTTTAAGTTTCTTGTTATTGATCGGTGTAAGTCTAATCGCTGAAGGTTTTGGATTCCATATCCCTAAAGGTTATATTTATTCAGGTATTGGTGTTGCAATTCTAATTGAAGCATTCAATCAATTTTCGAATCGTAATCTTGAAAAAAATCAAGCGAAGATCCCGTTACGTCATCGAACTGCAGATTCAATTTTGAAATTGATGGGCAGTAAATTGGATGCCGATATTGCAACATCCAAAGAAGTTGAAGAAATTCAACAAGCTTTTGGTGATGAAGAGCGATATATGGTTGGTGGTGTGCTATCACTTGCTGAACGTTCAGTTGCTTCAATTATGACACCTCGAAATCAAATTTCTTGGGTTAATATTGAGGACGATGCCGAAGCAATTCGTGAACAGGTATTAGCTGTACCTCATAGTCTTTTCCCAGTTTGTCGTGGACAATTGGATAAAGTCATCACGATTGTACGTGCAAAAGAATTGATTGATGCATTAGATGATCCAGATCAACTAAAAGATTTGATGAAACGTGTCCGTCCTATTTTCATTTATGAAAAAATGAAAGTGATTGATGCAATTAATACATTAAGAACTTCTAAAGGTTCATTGGTACTTGTTACAAATGAATATGGCAATATTCAAGGCTTAATCTCACCATTAGATGTTTTTGAAGCAATTGCTGGTGAATTCCCAGATGCTGATGAACAGCTTGAATTGGTTAAAATCGATGATACCACTTGGAAGGCGTCTGGTATGTTAGATTTATATCAATTAGAGCTGGCGCTCGATATATTAGATTTAGATCTGGTGCAAGAAGACTCAGGTTACTTTAGTGTTGCAGGACTGATTTTAGATAAAACGAGTGGGGCGGTTGAAGTTGGTATGTTGATTGAACACCAAGGGGTTAATTTCGAAATTCTAGAAATGGAAGATAATCGAATTAAAACCGTTAAAATCACGCTTTAAACTCTAATAATAAAGCTCCTTATTGGAGCTTTTTTTTGCTTAAATTTCTATATAAGGTATGGAGTTAGCGAAGTCGTAGTATGAAATATGAGATAAGATGCTAAACATATTGCAATCTGTTTTATAGCGAAGGAATGTCAGATCATGATCGATCAAATGGAATTATCGGTAAGACTTGCTATTTTTTTTAGTGGTATTTTTTTATTGACCGGTATGCTTACTGGTGTATGGAAGTATGTGCAAATCAGCTTATCTAAACAAGCTCGAGCACATTATTATGTTGATATTGCGCATAGGAGTAGTTTGCTATATGCACCTGCAACGTTAATTCTAGCGGTTATGGCATATTTTTCAGCGTTGAATGAATCGACAAATTTGCTCTTTATTTTGATTAATATTTTCTTTTTTGCATTTTCAATTTTAAGTTATATTTTGCATGGCTTATTGAAAGATACGACAAATCAGTTCAAAGAACCACATCAATTAGGGCGTATTGAATTACCAAAATTGCTCATGAGAGGTGCGATGGTACTATTGGTCGTAGGTGAGGTTGGGGCGACCTTAGGTTTGCTTTATGGTTTATATGTTGGGTTATTCTAATAAGTAGAGCAGAATTGAAAAACTTGTTATTTTGATAGAGTGCTTTAAATGATGACATTGACTTTAAGATGGATGCTTTGGCATCCATCTCTTAGTCTAAATGTGCTTCTTGATCAGAAAGCTTTTGAGTACGATATTTCGTGTCAATAAAGGCCCACACGTAAAATGCTAGCGTCGCAGCAAGTGCATAAGCAAAATATTCAAGCTTCAACGTGCCTTGAATTGTACCTTGCACAACAAGTGTCAGCATGAGAGCAAACATTGTGCTTAAAAAAACGACAGCATTGTTGTTCGCTTTAAGAGTATTAATGAAGACTTGCTTGTTGAAATGTAATGATAACATCTCCATCCCTCCTGATAATTCATGACAAATCTGAATGATTTAGTCGACTTTGTTTACATACTTGTACAGGGGATTGAAGAATAAAGCAAGTTTTTAACACTCTATTATGTAAATAAATTATGACATTAATATGACAAAAGTCGAAATATTTGAAATTAAGATACTACGTGAGCTAAGTGCTAGAATTATTTCGATAAATCGTGATGAGATGAATAGAGTTTCTTGTAATTCTTTAATCTATTTACTTTTTAGCATCTTGCAAAACAAATAAATAGTAGCAAAAGTCATTCCAAATCAGACTGATGAGGTCAAAGTTAAGGTGGGTAAGCAATAATAGTCTGTTGGATAAACGAGACAATTATTGATTACAGAACAAATACGGCTTTGGTAAAACAATATTTATTGATAAATCACCTGAATTTACTTCTTCAGTCTATCCAGTATGTAGACAATGACAAATACAACTAAAGAAGGAATCAACCATGCTAAATTTTGTTCAGCCAATGGTAGATTGTTCATAAATGCTGGCAAGAAATGATCTAATTCTGCAACCTTAAGTCCATCAATAATACCGAATATGAAAGCAACCGCTGTAACAGGTGCAATGACGCGTGGAGCGGAATTAAAGAACTTCCACATAAATCCCATCATGATCACCACAATCGCTGGTGGGTAGATTGCACTTAATACAGGTACAGAGAAGGCGATTAACTTGGTTAAACCTAAGTTGGAAATGACAAATGAGAAACCAACAAGAATGAAAACCCATTTTTTGTAAGTAATCTTCGTGATTTGTGAGAAATATTCTGCACATGCACAAGTCAAACCAATTGCCGTAACCATGCATGCGATAAAAATCATCGCCCCTAGAAAATCTGAGCCAAAGTCACCAAAGGCATGCTGAACATAGCCATGGAGAATAATCGCACCATTTGCAGCGTTAGGTGCAGCCTCGTGACTACTCAGTCCAAGTTTAAATAGGCTAATGTAAACCAGTGTAAGGCCAATACCTGAAATTAAACTTGCGATCACTGCATATTTGGTAATTAACTTTTGATCAGTTACACCACGTGAACGTATCGCATTAATAATGACAATACCAAATACTAAAGCTCCTAAAGTGTCCATGGTTAAATAACCATTAACAAAACCTTCTGAAACAGGACTATTGATATAATTTCCAATGGGTGCAGGGATATAATCTGCAGAAACTAAAAAGGCACTACCACCTAAAATGATCAAAGAGAGAATTTTGAGTGGAGATAAAACATAGCCGACAGTATCCAAAATTTTATTCGGATAAAGTGAGATTAACGTTACAAATGCAAAATAAATTGCACTGTAGATCAACAAGGTCGATGAAGACGTTCCAAAATAACTCGAAAAACCAATTTCAAAAGAAACTGTAGCTGTCCGAGGTGTCGCGAAAAGTGGTCCAACAGCAAGATAGCATGCTACGGTTAAGATTAAACTTGCAATCTTACCCAGTGGAGAGCTTAAAAGTTGAATAGAGCCTTCAACACGCGATAGCGCAATGATCGTGATAACAGGAAGGCCAACAGCAGTAATTAAGAAGCCAAAAGCAGCTAACCAAACATGTTCACCCGCTTGTTGAGCAACAATAGGTGGGAAGATAATATTGCCTGCACCGATAAATAGTGCAAAGGTCATAAAACCTAAGGCAATAATGTCCCGTGTACGCAAATTGGTCATAAGGGAGATCGGTTCAAGAAAAAAGAAAGCGATTTTAGAGCAAATGTCAGTAAATAGGGAGGGCGGTCATCCATCGAATGGAATAGTAAAAAAGCAAGAAGCGAATAATTTTTATTGGATGGGAAATTATGAGTTAAATTAAGTCTATGTATTTATAAAACTAATAAAATAAATTTATTTATTGAATTGAAATTAAGCAGAGCATAGATCTTGATTCGCAAAATAAAATAATGTACTGAATGGTTAAATAATAGTCGAAAATGATTAAGTTACAGATAGTCTATAGCGTTTGTGATCGACAAATGAAAGTCCTATAATGAATCCTGAATTAAAAAGGGGTTCATCATGAAGGCAACAGCTGTCACCATTAAAACTGAACAAGATATTGAAAAACTAAGAATATCGGGTCGGCTTGCGGCACAAGTGCTTGCAATGATTGGTGATTATGTGAAGCCAGGTGTGAGTACTGAGTATCTTGATGATATCTGTAATGATTACATCGTCAATACACTCAAGGTGACGCCAGCAAATGTGGGTTATTACGGATATACAAAAACAACCTGTATTTCGAAAAATGAAGTTGTATGTCATGGTATCCCTGCTTCCAATATTATCTTAGAGGATGGAGACATCATTAATATTGATGTTGCAATCATCAAGGATGGTTATTTTGGTGATACCAGTCGAATGTACTATGTAGGTACAATTAAACCTGAAGCAAAAAAATTAGTCGATACGACTTATGAAGCGATGCTTGCAGGTATTAAAACGGTTAAACCTGGCGCGACACTAGGTGACGTGGGTCATGCTATTCAACAAGTTGCGCAACGCGAAGGTTATACGATTGTACGTGAATATTGTGGTCACGGTATTGGAAAAACCTACCATGAGCAACCGAATGTATTGCATTACGGACAGCCTGGTCAGGGATTAGTATTAAGAAAAGGAATGGTGTTTACCATTGAGCCTATGGTGAATGCAGGCAAAGCCAAAGTTAAAGAATTAAAAGACGGATGGACAGTAATTACAGCAGATAAATCTTGGTCTGCACAATGGGAACATATGGTTGCTGTGACTGATGAAGGATATGAATTATTGACACCTTGGCCTGAAGGTACGGGTGAATATCCTGTAATTTAATTCCCAAAAGCCTATTTTTTTAAATAGGCTTTTTAATTTGTATACGCATCAAATGATAAATAATAAATCCAATAACCAATCCCCAAAAAGCAGATCCAATGCCCAAAAACTGAACTCCAGATGCAGACATTAAAAAAGTGATTAAAGCAGCATCACGATCTAAATCTTCTTTAAATGCGATACTGATGTTATGTCCAATCGTTGCAAAAAGTGCGATCGCCGCCAAAGTGGTGATCATTTCTCTAGGGAATGACAGTAATAATCCCGTTAGTGTCGCTGCAAAAATGCCCATAAAGATATAGAACACTCCACAAGCCATACCTGCAATATAGCGTTTAGCAGGGTCTTGATGAACTTGTTCATCAAGGCTCACAGCTGCACTAATTGCTGCGATATTGGTTGAAAATGCCCCGAACGGAGCGAATATTGCTTGAGCAATTCCTGTCCAACTTACTAATTGGTTGACATGAGGTTTGTAACCATAGGATCTGATCATTGCTAAACCAGGTAAATATTGTGAAGCCATATTGATGATCAAGAGGGGAATAGCTAAACCCAGAATACTTGACCAGTGAAATTCAGGCTGAATCCATACTGGATACGTCATTCCGTAGTGAATTTTGGTTGCTGTATATTCAAAGAAAAAAGGTGTGGCGATAATGCAAGCTAACAATGTAATGACAATGGAGTGACGGGGTAATGCTTTTTTACTTATAAAATATGTACTGATCAAGATTAAAACATAGATCAATTGGTCTTGCATGACCGTAAATAATGAAATGCCAAATTTTAATAACACTCCAGCTAACATGGCGCTTGTAAGAGATTGCGGTAAAAATTCAAGAATTCTTTGAAATATTCCAAAAAAGCCCAATACAGCAGTCATAATTCCGCATATTAAAAATGCCCCTATCGCCTCATTCAAATTGTATCCTGAGCCTGTAGCGATAATCAGTGCTAGTCCTGCTGTTGACCATGATGTTGCAACTGGATATTTAAACTTCCAGCTTAAGATCAGTCCTGATAATCCTATACTCAAACCCAGTGCCCAAAACCATGAGCTAATCTGTGCTTGATTTGCACCTAATACTTGTCCAGCTTGAATAACCAGTACAGATGAAACGCTAATGCCAATTAAAAATGTAATAAAGCCAGCGAAAACAGCAGGTAGACTTAAATCTTTTTTTATTCTTGTTATCACGTCTATGAGCATTTTTATATTATTTCCCTAATGATTCTGTGAAGTTAAGATTACATTGTTGATGTAGCAAGTTTGATCCCAAACAATCCAAATAAAATACCAATAGCGGCAACAGAAGCAGCTGCTAATTTATAATGCGTGTTGAAGTAATTTGAAATTTTGATACCTGTGAAGATCAACATACTTAAGTAGGCTATACTCATTAATTGTAAAATTACAGCAAGCATTAAAAAGCTTTGGGCTGGATAAGGATAAGCTGGATCTACAAATTGAACAAAAAACGATAAAAAGAACAGTATTGCCTTTGGGTTAATCAGACTAATGAGTAATGCGGTACGAAAAGGATGAAATTTTTCTTGTTTTTGTACAATAGAAACATTAGCTTGATCTTTACTTGGACGTTTCCAAGTTAAATAGGCTGCATATATTAAACGGATACCTAAATAACTAAGATATAAAGCACCAATAATTTTTAGGGCGAAAAAAATCCAGGGAAATTGATGCAATAATGTTGCGGCACCTAAGACAGTTAGCAAAATAAGGATGCTATCTCCACACAAAATACCGAAAGCACCTTGATAGCCCACTTTTATGCCAAAGCGAGTCGCAATAGACATGACATAGAGCGAGTTAGGTCCAGGTAATAAAATAATAAGTAATGTACCTATTAAATAGGTTGGAAGATCAGTTATACCAAACACTCATTTATCTCTTAAAAAATAATCGAGCTCCTAAGAGCTCGATTGAAAGAATGATGGATAGGTGCAATTAAGCTTTTATATCAGCATCTATGCCAAATGATTGTTTTAACAGAGAGCTGAGTTGATCTCTTGCCTTAATAAAGCCATCTATACCGCCTTGCAATAATTGCGATGCCATAAGATCTTTCTGAATTTGCGCTTTAAAATCTATTTCAGTGATTGGACTAAGTGATTCGATATTTGAGCTGTGTGCATTTGCATTTAACTGAACTTCAACTTGGCGATGATCTTGAGCCAATTCGTCAAGTAAATTCGGTGATACAGTTAAGAGGTCGCATCCAGCAAGTCCGAGAACCTGTTCTATGCTACGAAAGCTTGCGCCCATAACTTCAGTTTTCACCTGATTTTGTTTGTAGAACTCGTAAATTTGTTTAACGGATTGCACACCAGGATCTTGTTCAATTGGATAGTGATCCACATTTTCAGCTTTTTTATACCAATCGAGAATACGACCTACAAATGGTGAAATTAATGTGACCTGAGCATCCGCACATGCTTTTGCTTGATGTAAGCCAAACAACAAAGTTAAGTTGCAATGAATGCCTTCTGCTTCAAGAACCTTAGCAGCTTGAATACCTTCCCATGTTGAGGCGATTTTAATTAAAATTCGGTTTTGATCAACACCATAAGTCGCATAGAGAGCGAGTAATTCTTTAGCTTTAGCAATTGTCGCGGCTGTATCGTATGAAAGTGCTGCATCAACTTCTGTTGATACTCGACCTTCAACTACTTTTAGAATTTCCACACCTAATTTGACAGTCAGGATATCAATTGTTCTATCGATTAACTCATCTGACTGATAACCCTCTGACTTTGCTTGATCAAATGCAGCTTCAATCAGTTCTTTGTTTTCAGGGAATGAAGCTGCTGCCGTGATGAGTGAAGGGTTAGTGGTAGCATCCAATGGCTTAAATTTTTTTATAGCGTTTAAGTCACCTGTGTCTGCAACAATTGTAGTGAAGTTTTTTAATTGAGATAAAGCTGTTTCAGTCATTGCGATCTAATTCTTTGTTTCATTACTTATACCATCTTTATAACACATGATTATTTTGAAACATGCTACAAAAGTTTTAAATCAAGTTATTTTCCTACATTTTTCTTTTATTTCTGATGTGATGAATTAAAAATTGAGCAGCTTTGCCCAATGGTTGCTCTTTACTCCAAACCAGATCGATAAAATAATCAAATTTTGGGGTGAAATCTGAAAATCGTAGAACTTTAAGTTTTTTCTTTAATGTTGGTTGTTCGATAAGCATTTCAGTGGGTAATACTCCCCATCCAAGTCCTTGTGAAATTAGTCTACATGCAGAATGGTGATTGTCTGTACGCCATGCATCTTTGGAGAAGAGTAATTCAGGCTTAATGTTCCGATCGCGACTAGCGACTACAATCTGACGACTTTGAAAAATTTCTTCATAGCTCACTTTTTGATTTTGGCACAGCGGATGATGAACAGATGCAACTGGAATTAAACTTTCTTTCATTAATTCCACAAATTGTTCATTCGCCTCAATATGTTCACGCTCAAACATCAACGCTAAATGTGCTTTACCCGTTAAAATCATTTGTTGAGCATCTTCTTGTGGTGCGCTGAATATATTGATTTGTAGTTGAGGAAATTGTTGTTCTAATAAAACAATATAATCAGTCCATCTACTATGCAGTAACTCAGATACCACCACAATATTTAATTCGGTTTCGATACCGCTACTCAAACCAAATGCATGTTGTTTCCATTGATTCATTTCAATCAATAAATGATTAGTACGTTCATACAAAACTTTGGCTTGAAGTGTTGGCTGTGGTTCACGTCCTACTCTTTCAAACAGTTGAAGATTCAGATCAATCTCTAAATTGGAAATCGCCATACTGACAGCAGAGGGGACCTTGCCTAACTGACGTGCGGCTGCGGAAAAAGAACCTGTTTCCATCACAGTTTTAAAAACGACCAATTGTTCTTGATTAATATTCATGTTTATTCTTTCAAAAATTTTGATAGATTCTAACTCCATCATTCAATATTATGAAAATAAAATGCGCTCATGAATAACATTGTTGATGAGTGAACGCATGTTTTTTTCAAAGAGAAGAATTATTCACGCAATAAGCTATGAAATCATTCTATTGGTGATCATCGCAATTTCTTTGAGTTTTATTTTTGAAGTTCCACTGGAGATTGCAGGTTCATTAGGTGTGATTATGGCTGTACTTTCAGTGATCTGGAATATGATTTTCAATCATTATTTCGAAAAAATTGAAGCGCGCAATCAGTGGAAGCGTACTGTAAAAGTTCGTATATTGCATGCGCTAGGATTTGAAGGTGGCTTGATGTTAGTGACCATTCCAATTGTTGCATATATGATGGATATGACGCTCATACAAGCTTTTATCGTCGACTTAGCTTTGACGCTTAGTATTCTGGTGTATACGTTTATATTTCAATGGTTCTATGATGGGATCGAAGCTAAACTAGGTTATGCACCTGAGGCTTTAAATCACTAAAACTCAAAATAAAAAAGCATCTCTATTGAGATGCTTTTTTTAATTAAAATTTATAACCAATTCCAATATAGCTGATTAAAGGATTAAGATTGATTTTTGTTGAAGATGAAACTAATTGACGCCCTGATATTTGGTCATAAACTGTAATTTTCGACTTATTCGATAAATCTACATAGGTTAGTGATCCGGTAATATAGATTCTATTTGAAATGTCGTAATTTGCACCTAAAGTAAATACTGCTCCTAAAGCATCAGTGGCTTTCACTTTAACCTTTGGATCTACTGGAGAATTAATTCTTACTCCTATAGGATCTACAATAGCATCTAATAGATTTCCATTGATATCCTTCATCGGGTCATCATCTCTAACAATATTTGTAATATGACCGATACGATGTCCAGCAGTTATTAGTTCTTCCTCAAGACCTTTATCAATTTTTAGCCCAGTAAATGTTGCATACATTATTCCTGCCCCTACATAAGGTCTAAATTTATTTATACCTGTAGTACCAAAGTGGTACTGTGCGGTTGCAGCTGGAGTCCAAGCTGTTGCTTCTGCCAACTTTGATCTGCTCCCAAGATCAGTTATAAACAAATTTCGATCAGGTCCTAATATATCAATAATAGCAGCATCAATCATTGGGTTAAGTGCAATAGGTTTTGCATTAATCTGACCTTTCCCCTTAATATCAATTTTGGGTGGAACACCTCCAATCATTTGAAGTGAAATGTTATCATTGACATAATAATTAATCATTAAGCCCAAAGTATCCCCATCCTTAGGTTTTAAGCCAGCATTTTCTGTCCAATTGCTTAATCCCTCCATTTTTGAGGTTATGCCTATATTTTTTAATAGGTCATACTCATAATCAGGATCAACGGCTGTATTAATCGACGTATTTCCATATTTCCCCTGAGGCATTATATGTAGCCATCCAGTACTAACAGACCATTTATATTTAGGCTCAACTGAGTTCGCCAAAATTGTGGTACTGATGCAACATAATAGAATTACTGAGTATATTTTTTGTATCTTTTTCATTTTTTTTCCTTTAATTGGCTAAAATCCATTTTTAGCTCTTTAATTATGTAATAAAATGCTAATTTTTAAAGTTTAATGTCAGTCATTCATCTAAAAAAAATAAATACTCTGTCAATCTTTTTTATGAAAATAAAAAAAGCCCCTCAATCGAGGGGCTTTTTTGTTATGAACATCGAATTATTTTTCAATAATAGCCGTTACACCTTGACCACCTGCAGCACAGATCGAGACAAGTACACGACCTGAACCTTTTTCATTTAAAATCTTTGCAGCAGTTGCGATAATACGACCACCCGTTGCGGCAAATGGGTGACCCGCAGCCAACGAAGAGCCTTTAACGTTTAACTTCGCACGATCAATTGAACCTAAAGGCGCATCTAAGCCTAGACGTTCTTTACAGAATTTAGGATCTTCCCAAGCTTTTAATGTAGAAAGAACTTGAGATGCAAATGCTTCATGAATTTCATAGTAGTCGAAATCTTGAAGTTTTAAATTAGCACGCTCGAGCATACGTGGAACTGCGTAAGCAGGAGCCATTAACAAACCTTCTTTTTTACCAATGAAATCTACAGCAGCAGTTTCAGAGAAACTTAAATACGCTAAAATTTCGTGACCATTTGCTTTAGCCCATTCTTCTGATGCTAGTAATACACAAGAAGCACCATCGGTAAGTGGAGTAGAGTTACCCGCAGTCATTGTACGAGCATCACCTTTGCCAAACGCTGGCTTAAGTTTTGCAAGCTTTTCTACAGTTGAATCAGGACGTAAGTTGTTGTCGCGCTCAAGGCCAAGAAATGGCGTCATTAAATCGTCAAAGAAACCTGCTTCATAAGCCGCAGCCATTTTTTGATGAGACGATGCAGCAAGTTCATCTTGAGCTTCACGAGAAATGCCCCACTCAAGTGTTGTGATTGCTTGGTGATCGCCCATAGATAAGCCGGTGCGAGGTTCACCATTTTTAGGCGCGTCTAGCAAATCTTTTACGTTAATTTTAGTTAACGCTTTAAGGCGATCTTTACCTGTTTTTGCAACATTGAGTTCTAAAAGAGCTTTACGTAATCCATCACCAAATGCAATAGGAGCATCTGAAGTGGTATCTACACCACCTGCAATACCCACCTCAATTTGACCTAGTGCAATTTTGTTCGCTACGAGGAAAGCAGCTTGAAGCCCAGTGCCACAAGCTTGTTGGATATCGTAAGCTGGAGTTTCAGGTGCAAGCTCTGTGCTTAACACACATTCACGCGTCATATTGAAATCACGGCTGTGCTTCAGTACAGCACCAGCAACAACTTCACCCAGACGTTGACCTTGAAGATTAAAACGCTCAACTAGACCATTCAATGCTGCTGTAAGCATATCCGTATTTGTAGCTGTGAAATAAGCACCATTAGAACGTGCGAAAGGAATACGATTACCACCGATAATTGCAACACGGCGTACAGTATTTTGAGTCATAGTTTTTTCCTGTTCAGCGGAAGATTGAGTCGTAGTTGCTGAAGTTTGATTTTCAGCTTTAGTTTTATTTGTTGCTGCTGTTTTTTTGCGAGTCGTCGACGTACGAGGGCGAGTCGCTTTTGGAGTATTTGCGTTGTTGGCGCTGTTTGCATTACCACTACTCGCATTTGAACGAGCTTTTGATGTATTTGACACAGTCGCTTTCGCAGAATTCTCAGTTGTTGGATTTTCTTGAGTTGTTTTGCTCATAAGGCTTTTCCAAGCATATTTGGGATATTCTTGAGTGCTACATTAGCATAATCGCTAAGAGGCCGTATTGACTAAAATGACATTTAGCAATGCTTTCAGGTCAAGACATACATAGAGTAACTCAAGTATTATTTAACTGAAACGCAGGGATCGATTAATTTACTAAGTATCAGAGTTTGAACTGAACTTCATCTACATCATAGATCCTTCAAAAAATTATTCTATCGAGAGATCATATTCATGACTGACCAATATCAAGCTTTTGCAAAATCTCCAATTGGTAAATTTGTCATCAAAAATTTAGGTTTACCATCTCCAATTCACTTAGATCGCTTTGAATCAGCAACGCCTGTTGTTCAAGGCGCTGTTTTATTCGGTTCTGCGTCTAAAAGTCTTTTTAATGGTGAAATTGCGCAAGTTCTGAGTAATATTCATGCCAACAGCTATGCGGGAAACAATGCTGAGTTACAACAAGCTGCAGCTAAAGTAGGGTTGAACTTAGGTGCGTTTAATGAAGGCGATAAAGAGTCGAAATTCAAAGCAGTTGTGTTTGATGCTTCGGGTATTCAGGACTCTGAACAGTTAATTGAATTGTATAAATTCTTTAATCCAATTGCTCGCCAAATTCAAACTTCAGGTCGTGTAGTCGTCGTTGGCTTGACACCAGAATCAGCACCTACAGTGAAACAAGCGATTGCTCAACGTGCATTAGAAGGTTTCGTGAAATCTGTAGGTAAAGAATTTAAGAAAGGTATTGCTGCACAATTGGTTTATGTAGATCAAGATGCTGCTTTAAATCTTGAATCTACACTTCGTTTTGTACTTTCTCCGCGCTCAGCGTATGTATCAGGTCAAGTCATTCGTGTTTCAAAAGCAAATGTTGTTGATGTTGATTGGACTAAACCACTTGCGGGCAAAACTGCAGTGGTCACAGGTGCAAGTCGTGGTATTGGTGAAGCGATTGCGCATGTTTTGTCGCGTGATGGTGCTCATGTCATTTGCTTAGATGTACCACAACAACAAGCAGATCTTGATCGTGTTGCGAGTGAAATTGGTGGATCGACTTTAGCGATTGATATCACTGCACCAGATGCTGGAGAAAAAATCAAAGCTGCAGCGGCTGCTCAAGGCGGACTAGATGTGATTGTCCATAATGCCGGTATTACACGTGATAAAACGCTTGCTAATATGAAGCCAGAGCTTTGGGATCTTGTGATTAACATTAACTTATCTGCGATTGAGCGTGTGAATGACTATTTGTTGTCTAATGAAGGCATCAATGAAAATGGTCGCATCGTTTGCGTATCTTCGATTTCAGGTATTGCGGGTAACCTCGGTCAAACGAACTACGCAGCTTCTAAAGCTGGTGTGATTGGTTTAGTGAAATTTACAGCACCAATTTTGAAAAATGGTGTAACGATTAATGCTGTTGCTCCTGGATTTATTGAAACTCAAATGACAGCAGCGATTCCATTCGCAATTCGTGAAGCGGGTCGCCGTATGAATTCGATGAGTCAAGGTGGTCAACCAGTTGATGTGGCTGAAACAATCGCATTATTTGCTTCATCTGCTTCAACGGGGCTGAATGGAAACATTGTACGTGTGTGCGGTCAAAGTTTATTAGGTGCTTAAGCTTTTGTGGTCATAGATTGTTAAATGAAAGAGAGTAATGTTCAGGCATTGCTCTCTTTATTGCTCGTATGATTTGTTATGATCGTTTTGTTGAGCTGCAAACTGTAAATTTTTTATAAAGATAAATGGGAATTTTTAACATGAAAACACGTCACTTTAGTCAATTGCCAAAAGCTTATTTAGCTTATCCTAAAGTCATTAAAGGTTTAATTTTTAAAAAACCGAAAGGCGAAAAGACACTGCCACAAGTGGATTACATCGTTGATGAATATCGTGTTGATCATGACCATTTAAAATCTTATAACGAAATTTGTGGTTACAAGAATAATGGATATGTACCATCGACTTACTTGGCAGTCATTTCTCAAAGTTTGCAGATGCAAATGATGACACAAGAACCTTTCCCATTTGCTTTGCTGGGTTTAGTTCATATTCGTAATCAAGTTAAGCAGTATCGCAAAATTGGAGTGAATGAAACCATCACGCTATCATGCAAATTTGGTGAGTTAAAACCACATGACAAAGGTTTGCAATTTGACTTTATTACCACTGCGAAAGTAGGTAATGATGTGGTGATGGAGGGTTTAACAACCTATCTTTCTCGTGAAAAAACAAATACTTCATCCTCTTCAAAGGCGAAAGAAGATCAGTTGCCTGAATTTAAATCACGGGGTAATTGGAAAGTCGCTGAAAACACGGGTCGTCGCTATGCGCTCGTTTCAGGTGATTTTAACCTCATTCATATTCATGCAGTTACAGCAAAAGCATTTGGTTTTAAACAAGCGATTGCGCATGGCATGTGGAGTAAAGCTAAAGCATTAGCAAGTATTAGTTTACCGGATGCTTATGATGCTGATGTTTATTTTAAGTTGCCTATGTTTTTACCATCTGAGGTTGAATTTTTAACGGGTGAGCGAGATCAAGCGACATATTTGTTAGTTCGTAATGCAAAATCACAAAAACCTCATGTTTCTGGTGTTGTGAAACCACTTTAATAGATGCTTTAGGCCTAACATGTTTGTTAGGCTTTTTTATAACTATAAATCAAGGATAGAAGATGAAAATTCTAAAAGATTTAATTTACGCTGACACACATAATTATAAGGGTATCGTTCACCATCAGTTTGCAGATTTGGCACATTTATTTAGTCGTTTACAAGACTCTCGTACTGAACAAGGTGGTGCATCATTGGCTGTATATTATGGTCAAGAAAAAGTGGTTGATATTTATGTTGGAAAAAAGTCTTCGAGTGAAGAGTGGTCAGAAGACACGATGGCGATGTGCTATTCCACCGGAAAGGGGATCTTAGCGACTTTGTCGCATATTCTAGTGAGTGAAGGGAAATTAGACTATCGTCAACCCATAGCGGATTATTGGCCAGAATTTGCTGAACATGGAAAATCTAAGATTACTTTGGCTGACGTATTAAGTCACCGTAGTGGTTTATATGATGTTAGAAATGTCATTGCTCAAGCATCTGAAATGGCAGACTGGGATCACATGCTCAATGTGATGGCTAGCGCGACACCACGTTTTAAACCCAATTCAAATTATGCATATCAAGCACTTACGTATGGCTGGTTATTAGGAGGGCTGATTGAAAAAGCGACTCAGCAAAATCTTTCTGAGCTGATGAATCAATATTTAGTAGAACCACTTCAATTAGATGGTGCCTATTTTGGTGTCCCTCAGGATCAACTTTCAAGAATAGCCAAACCTCTAGAAAAAAGAAATATTGAAAAAAAGTCATCAACTACTCAAGTTGCACAACAAAAGAAGAAAAAACAGAAAGTTTCATTTTCGGATCGTATCATTCAATATTCTGGTCAAAATCCTGATGATTTTATAGATGCAATGATTCCAAAGGGAATGAAGGGGTTTAGCTTTTTTGATGATCTTGTTCTGACTCAACCCATTCCTGCTGCTAATGGTGTCTTTACAGCCAGAAGTTTAGCGAAAATCTATGCCATGATGGCGCACTATGGTCAGTTCGAATCAAGACAATTTATCAAGCCACTTGTATTCAAACAACTTTCGCAAATTCAAAGCTATGATCGAGACAAGGTGATGCCAATACCTATGCATTGGCGTTTGGGTTATCACAGAGTTATCACGCTGGGTAAAAGTGCAAAAAATGGATTTGGTCATATGGGCTACAACGGATCAGGGGCTTGGTGTGATCCTGAAAGAAAATTAAGCTTTGCCTATACCCATAATTATCCTGTTGGGTCAATTACAGGGGATTATCGTTTGTGGAGTTTATCGCAAGAGGCATTGAGATGTGTGGATCACATTAATAATGGTAAAAAGGGATGGTTTTAACATTTACAAAGGAGAATTTGTATTTATAATGTATACTAACTTTAACTAAAATAAATAAATAGTGACATGATGAATAAAAAAATTACCTTTTTACTAATGGGTTGTTTGATGAGTGGTGTTGTGGCAAGTACAGTACTTACACCAAACCAAAATCAGCAAAGCGGTCAGATTCCGAGCGGTTATGCTGAATTAGAATTTAAATTGGGTGATGGAAATTGGACGAAGCAAATCTATCTGCCAAACAATCCAAAAAATAATGACAAGATTAGAATTTCTTCATCGGCGGGATATACGGCATATCTAGATACTTCCAATATAGATATTC
The DNA here is from genome assembly GCF_056779695.1 of Acinetobacter sp. 25-47-122. Lineage (NCBI taxonomy): Bacteria > Pseudomonadati > Pseudomonadota > Gammaproteobacteria > Moraxellales > Moraxellaceae > Acinetobacter > Acinetobacter sp. 25-47-122. The sequence goes on along the minus strand of NZ_JBWYIJ010000011.1, from coordinate 31,419 downwards.
CACTTGAATCAATTCAAATCAATAGAGGAAACACATTCGACTTTATTTATAGTGAATCTTTAAAAAAATGGCGAATCAACAGTACACCTAGTGCCATTGTCGATAATTCAAGTGTACAAAATATTATATCTAATCAACAAATAATACAGCGAGTTCATCTAAAAGATGGCGCTTGGGCAAAGAAAATAGTATTGCCGAGCGATGTAACTAACAATACAGTAATGTTGATTGAATCTGATGCAGGCTGGGATTCATCAATTGATACAACAAATCTTCTTTTTTCGAGTAATTTTAATTTAAAAAAAGGAGATCGCTATTGGTTTGTATTTAATCAAAAACTAAAAAAATGGGTTCCTGAATATATCAAGCCGAGGCAAATAAATGTTAGTTCAGTGGGTACTCAGTTAAATAAAACCGATAGCCCTTTAACTGAAATTATTTTTGGTGATGGAAACTGGGTGTCACAATTTACGTTACCAAGTTCAGCATATGACCGTGATCGTGTGATCGTGAAGTCGACTGCAACATGGGAAGCTACTATTTCAAATCAGAATGTCAATACCTCAGCAACTTTAAAACTAAATAGAGGTGATCGATATGAATTTATGTTTGTAAAAGAATTAGCGAAGTGGATTTTAGTTTCTGCACCAGAACGTGTGATACAAGCGAAAGATTTAAATAATCAAAAAGTTCCTGATCCTAAACAACCAGTGACACGTGTTAAGTTGGCAAATGGAAATTGGCAATCAGTAATTAATTTACCTGATCGTGCTCAAATCAATGACAAGATAATCATAAGTTCTGGAGCGGCGTGGAGCAGCACAATTCAGGCATCCAATAATTTACGACAAACGATTCAAACTGGTGAAACACAACGTTTTGTCTATACATCTCAAGGATGGCAAGCTGATAGTTCAACGATTGACATGCTTTTGGTGAGTAGTCCTGCTGTTGCAGAGAAATTAGGTGCAAATGCAGCGAAAATTAGATTGATTGAAGGCTTTGACCTAACCAATGTGTCTGCAGAGAATTCAAATGCCAAGTTTTATCTACGCAACGTTGGTTATCTGCAATATAAAACACCAGGTTCTAAAACATTAAACAATGTCCTTGATATTGGTCGTGTGGACAAAGTTATTCAGAATGAGCGTAATCGCTTAAAAGCTGATGCTGTATATTATGAAGGTGATGAAGAAGGCTGTGGTTTAGCTTACTTACTTGTAAACCCTAACTCCAATTATATGATCGGTAGTGGAAGTATTAACTGTGGAATCACGGTTTTAAGACATGAATTCGGTCATAATATGGGGGTGGATCATCATGATACCGCTGGACCAGCACGTGGTTTGGAGCATCCTTTGGGTAGTACGATTATGGGAGGTAATAGTATCTCTTATTTCTCAAGCCCAGATTTATTCCATCCAAAGTATGGATACCAATTAGGGGGTACGAATGATCGTGATGCTGTCACTATGATTAATAAAAATGCTAAAGCAGTGTCGCTATTCAAATAATCTATGAAAGTAATTTATATTTTATTGGGTGTAGCAGTTTTTGTGACTGCTACATTTACGTTATATCTAAAACCCGAAAAAGACAAACCATCTGCAAGCTTACAGCAGCATCAAGTTGAAAATGAACTGGGTCAAAATGTTTATGCTCATGACGAACGCCTTAAAAATAAGAATGAGTCATCGAGTTCTCATCTGATGCCTGAGCTTATGCCTGTACTAGAACAAAATGTTGAACGGCATATGATTCTTCCACAAAGTTTTCAGCATCGGGCTGACACGGGTTATTTATTTAAGTTTAGCCCTGATCAAGTGGCGAGCATGAAAGAGGGCAGTAAATTTCCCTTGAAACTTTTGCAATTTGGTATCAATCGTGTGGCCGAAATTACTGAGATTGAACAAGTTGAGGATGGAATTGTGAGATATAAGGGGCAATTTGAGGATTATCCTGCTGATCTAAACTATTTTACGATTACTCAAAGTATTGAAGATCAATATGCAATTATTAAAGTTTATACAGATAAAGGGTCATATTTTGCTGAAGTAATTAAAGGGATTGGACTCGCTTACCCTGATCAAGTTTTACATGATGATGGGTTTCACGTGCACCAACATACGCATTGATTCATATGCAGACTTGAGATATGGTAATTTTCACAAAATTGTTAAAATTGATTTGTGATTATGCGCCGTAGTACTGTAATCCCATTCGTTTTGATATCGTCGATTCATATGGCTTCTTGCGATCAGCCCACGCAATCAAATCAACTCTTGAAACAGAATGATTCAATAAAAAATCAAGTAACACCTCAATATATTGGTTTATATCAAGGTACTACGCCATGTATGGGGTGTTTTTCGCGTTGTGATGATTGTCCTGGTATGGCTGTTGATTTACAACTTAACGCAGACCAAACGTATGTTTTATCACGATTAAGTCTAAGCGGTCATAACCAAGCAGAAGAAATCAAAGGTCAGTTCAAATTCATTAATACTGAGAAGTCTTTGATTCAATTAAACGGTGTTCCAACCAGAAATATCATTCTTGTCGATTTGGTCAACAAAATGCTACAAATTCGTATCGATGGGACTGGTGTGGAATACGAAAATTTTGATGATTTTAGTTTGAATTTAACAAGTTAAATTTTCCCAAGAAAAAAGAGTTGGGTTTAAATTGTTTTTTGAATGTATGAATGATCTGTAACGCATTCACTCTTGCCAAAAAAAACAGTATGCTTAGTCCTGTAATTAGGGAGCATTCATGTATCAGGTTCTTGCGCGTAAATATCGTCCACGTAATTTTTTAGAATTGGTTGGTCAAAACCATGTGTCGCGTGCATTAACCAGTGCTTTAGAGCGTGGTCGACTGCATCATGCTTATCTTTTTACGGGGACGCGTGGCGTTGGTAAAACAACGATTGCAAGGATTCTTGCTAAATGTCTGAACTGTGAAACAGGTGTAACATCTACACCGTGTGAAGTATGCCCAACGTGTACCGCAGTCAATGAAGGTCGATTTATAGACTTAATTGAAATTGACGCAGCATCCCGAACCAAAGTTGAGGATACACGAGAATTATTGGATAACGTACCTTATGCACCAACGCAAGGTCGTTTTAAAGTGTATCTCATTGATGAAGTACACATGCTGTCCACACATTCTTTCAATGCTTTACTCAAGACACTTGAAGAACCGCCTGAACATGTCAAATTTTTATTTGCGACGACAGATCCTCAAAAACTTCCAATTACTGTTATTTCACGTTGTTTGCAATTTACTTTACGCCCATTGGCGGTTGATGAAATCACTTCACATCTCACACAAATTTTAACTAAAGAATCAATTAATGCGGAAGCTGATGCGATTTGGCAGATCGCTGAGTCAGCACAAGGTTCTTTACGTGATGCACTGTCGCTAACAGATCAAGCAATTGCATATGGGCAAGGTGCGATTCACCACCAAGATGTGAAAGAAATGCTGGGTTTGATTGATCGCACGATTATTTTCGACCTTATTTTGGCGATACATCAAAATCAACGTGCTAAAGTCAGTGCTTTATTACTCCAATTCCGTCAACAAGCACTTGATGTTTCTTTGGTGTTGGATCAACTCATTTCAACTTTACATGAGTTGGCTTTACTCCAATACTTACCAGACTTGAGTTTAAAATATAGTGCTGAGATTAATCAGAAAATTATGCAGCTTTCGAGCATGATTTCTGCTCAAGATCTACAATTGTATTATCAAATTGCATGTAAAGGTCGTGCTGAATTACAAATTGCAGTGACTCAAGAGCAAGGCTTTGAAATGTGTGTGCTCAGGTTGCTGGCATTCCGCCCCATGGCGAATAATGAGCAGCTGACCACTCAAGCACCTCCAGAACAATCAAATGTCTTAAAAGAAGCTGAAAATTTCAATCAGATTTCGACAGAGAATTCAGAATCTATATCGACTGATCATCAAGAGGCAGGATCGAAAATCAGTTCGCCTGAGAATAATACGAGTTCGATTCAGCGTAGTCGTGATGTAAATGATGAGGAAAATACGGATCTAATCTTATTTCAGCAGATGATGGCATCAGATGATGAGGCTGTTCCTACGGAGTCAGTTCATCCTGAAAAATCTGAATCTGAAAGCTTGCATTCAACAGAATTAAATCATGCGGATGATGTCGGTCAGTCTGTATCTGTTGAAGTGAAACAAGAGAATTTAACCAACTCTGTGGTAGGCAGTGGGGAGATTGAGCTGACTTCATTTGGAGCAAGCTTTAATTCAGAGCCTGTTAAATCTTCTATTGTTGATCAAGACAATATTTTCTTTTTAGAGCCTAAGCCAAGTGAACATTCTGCTGAAAGCGCTGAATTGTCAGTTCAAGAAGAAGGATCATCGAATGGCACTCATTGCCCAAGTCTAGATTTACTTGATGAGAATAAAAATGTTGTCGCAGATGCTGGCTTAAAAGGTTTAATGCCTCAAGATATTTTAAGGCTTGAGCCTGTCGAATTGGTAGGTGAATGGGATACTCAAAAGTGGGAATATTGGTTCAGAAATAGTCCATTAACACCTGCGGTACAAGAATTAGCACAACAAGGTCTTATGCAAGGTCAAATTGATGGAACATGTGAATTCTATATCCCTGCAAAATACGAAGCTTTATTGCACTCACTCATTCCGAGTTTAGAAGCAGCACTCAAGCAATCATTTTCAAAATCTCAATTAATCGTAAAATACAACGAACCAAACGGTGAGACGCCTTTCGATCTGCAGGAAAAGCGTAAGCAAAAGGCATATCGACGTGCTGAAGAATTGATTCATCAAGAACCCGTCGTGGAAGACTTGTTAAAAATTTTCGGCGGTGAGCTACATAATATTCAGCTTAAGTCTTAAGTTGATTTCGTCATAAACGTAGTTAAGGCTTCGCGTATTGAGTTTGGTAATTCAATACTTTTACGAGAGTCACGGTCGACAAATACATGCACAAAATAACCTTGAGCAGCAGGCTCTGATTGATTTTTCTTAAATATTGAAATGCTATACGTCACTGAAGATCGTCCAATCTTTTCGATAGCGACAGCAACATCAATCACTTCGGGGTAGGATAGTTCAGAAAAATATGTACATTTTGATTCAACAACGAGTCCAATGATAGGCGAAGTTTTAAAGTCAAATAGTGCGTGTTGAATAAGTAGCGCATTTGCGGCGGTGTCAAAGTAGCTGTAATAAGTGACGTTATTGACATGCCCATACACGTCATTATCAGCCCAACGGGTTTGGATGGGAAAAAAGAATTGATAGTCTGCTCTAGTTTTTTTTGAAATAGTTGTCATATTTTATTCAGAAAGTTGATTAAAGATTTCGAGTCATTTAATGATAAATTGCTTGGTAGATGCTTAAAGCATCAGCATAGCTTAGAGCTCTAGGATTGTTCTGTAAGAGGCGCGTTTGTTGCATCGCATCATTAGCTAACATCTCTAAATCTGATTCTTGTACACCTAGCTCATTGAGTTTTAAGCTCAACCCACTCTGGCTAACATGCCTTTCCATATGATCTATAAATAAATCACATAAGCCATCAGTATTGCCTTTGCTATATGGGTCAATCCATTGCATCAGTTCAGCATAGTATTTCTTCGCTTGAGGTGCATTGAATTTCAGTGTTTCAACAAGCACGATTGCATTGGTATGACCATGCGATAAGTGATAATGCCCGCCCAAAGGATAGGCAAGCGCATGAACCGCTCCAACAGGAGCATTTGCAAATGCTTGTCCAGCCAACATAGAGCCTAAGAGCATTTTTTGGCGCGCTTCTAGGTTTTGGGGTTGCTCTAGAACAAGTTTTAAATTTTGATTCAATAAATCCAATGCTTGTCTAGCGAGTAAATCAGAATAGAAATTTTTCTTTAGTTTTGAGGTGTAGGCTTCAATTGCATGCACCATTGCATCAATTCCTGTTGCTGCAGTGATGTGAGCCGGAAGACCTTGAGTAAAAGTGGCATCTAAAATGGCAGTATCCGCATACAGAACGGGTGAAACAATTCCTGTTTTTGTTGTTTTGCCTGTAGTGACAATAGAGATTGGTGTAACTTCAGAACCCGTACCTGCAGTTGTAGGCACTAAGATGAGTGGTAATCGTGGCGGTTGAGCTTGATTGACGCCATATAACTCAGAAATCGTTTGGGTTTGATTGGGGTGTGAAAGTACGGCAATAACTTTTGCCACGTCTAAAGAGCTACCACCGCCAAAACCAATGACTGCATCAATGTGTAAACGTATTGCTTCATCTACTGCATTTAAGATGACTTCCTCAGGAGGGTCTGCAACGACATCGGAAAAAATACTGAACTCAGTCCCAGTAGCGTTGAAAATGTGAAGAATAGGTTGGTGGAGGTGATGATCAATCATTCCTTGATCTGTGACGAGAAGAACTTTATTAAATCGATGTTGTTTTAAAATTGAGCCAAGCTGTTGAATACTCCCTAAACCAGAAATAATATTCCCGACAGTTTGAAATTGAAATTGGCTCATCACACATCCTTTTTGCGCTTTAAATAAGATTATTGTTTTACAGTTCTATAGGATTCACTCCTTAAATAACTTAACATATGCACTGCGAAAGTATATGTATTTTTGAGGCGAAGATGACGACGAAAATGCCATACAAAATTTTATGTGTATGTTTAGGAAATATTTGTCGTTCCCCAACAGCAGAAGTGGTAATGAAACACTTTGCTGATTTAGAAAAATTAAATATTCAAGTTGATTCAGCTGGAACCAGTAATTACCACCCAAACAAAGCGCCTGATCATCGAAGTCAAAAGCACGCATTGAAACGAGGATATGATTTATCTTCATTACGTGCGAGACAGATTCGTATTGAAGACTTTCAGGAATTTGATTTAATCTTGGCGATGGATCATGAAAACCTAGTCAATATTCAGAAACTGCAAGCTGAAGCAGCGCAAATATTTCAAAACCATGAACTGCGAGCAAAAATAGAGCTCATGAGTGCCAAGGATCCTTCATATTTAAATCAACCCGTACCAGATCCTTACTATGGTGGAGATGATGGCTTTGAGTTGGTCTTAGATCAATGTGAGTCGAACAGTAAAGCATGGATTAGTTACTTAAAACCAATGTTGCAGCAGTCAAACGTTGAGTAAGATGAAAATATGATTGATATTCAAACCAATATACAACTCCAGTCTTTCAATACGTTGAATTTAAATGCTGTTGCATCCCATTATTGTATTGTTCGATCTCTTCAAGATTTGCGAGAAGCAATTCAATTTGGTGAGCAAGCTCAATTAAACATGATGATACTTTCTGGGGGGAGTAATATGCTGCTTCCCGAGTATTTAGATGCTTTAGTTGTTCAATTACATTTAGATGATCTTGTCCTGCTTGCTGAAGATGATACCAATGTCACAATTCGAGTAGGTGCTGGACGTCACTGGCATGAGTTCGTGCTATGGACAACAGAGCAAGGTTTCTATGGATTGCAAAATCTCGCATTGATTCCAGGGTGGGTGGGTGCTGCACCTGTTCAGAACATCGGTGCCTATGGTGTTGAAGTCGGTGAATTTATTGAATTTGTAGAGGCTTTTGATCGTACTAAAAATGTAATCGTTCAAATCCAAGCGAGTGATTGTCATTTTTCATATCGACACAGCATTTTTAAAGATCACCCTGAGCGGTTTGTTATTACTGCGGTCATCTTTAAATTACTTAAACAGCCACAACTCAAAATGAATTATGGAGATTTAAAAGCTGCGATGGGCGATGACATTACGCCATATAATTTACAGCAACAAGTGATCAAAATTCGTCAAAGTAAACTCCCAGATCCTGCAGAATATCCAAATGCAGGGAGCTTTTTTAAAAATCCGATTTTAATTAAAACGAAATTTGAGGAAGTTTTACGGCTTCATCCCACGATTCCACACTATCCTCAAGCGGATGGTTCTGTAAAAGTTGCAGCTGGTTGGTTGATTGACCAATCAGGCTGGAAAGGAAAAAAATTAGGAAAAGTGGGAATGTTTGATCGACAGGCTTTAGTTTTAGTCAATTACGCCGATGCATCTCTCACAGATGTGCAAGCAACCTATCGCTCTGTGCAGCAAGATGTGTTAAATAAGTTTGGTATTTTATTAGAACCTGAGCCTGTTTTGTTCGATCAAAAAGGTTCTATTCAATCTCATTTGGTTTAAAAAGGACAATATGTCTAGAAAACATTGGATGGTGACAACGGTGCGTATGATGGCGATCATATTCGCACTTTTGGGCTGTCTCATGGTTTTCTGGTATACACCATTTTATTCAGCACTTGTTGTGAAATCACTTCACGCATTTGTACCTATCAAAGTTGACGAAATTGCGGCCAAGAGCCAGCAAATGGCAGCGTTAACTGATAAGGAGGATTTGGAGCCTGGTTCAAGGCTGTGGATTGCAAGACAAGCTTATCTCAAACTTATTGAAGAACAATTGAATGATCAAGGGGCTGAACAGCTTGCTGAAATTCAAACTCGCTATGTTTTATTAAAACAAAAAATTAAAGATGAATTGCTTATAGATGCAAATACAAAGAATGAAACTAAAGAGGATGTTGTCTTCGCAATTGATCAGCCTGATTTAGCCAGTGATGTTGCCATAAGCCAAACTGATTCAACAAACTCATCCATCAATGAAGAAAAAAATCAGCGCTTGGCTTTAATGGAAAAATATGAATTTTTCCTTAGAAATCATCCCTTAGAAGAAGACGAGGTTCAAACATTAGATCCGCAAATCTACAAAGATATCGCGTTGATTCAAAATGAAAATAAAACTTTATCAAATCAACAGGATAAACCTTATGCGATAGTAGTGTTGGGTGGTGGGTTGACGCTAGGGGATAATAAAATTGATATCGTAGTTAATGATTATACACGCTCTAGACTAGAAAAAACACTTGAGATTGAGAAGCAAACGGATTTACCTATTGTGTTGAGTGGTGTTGAAGCACCGTACATGCAAGCTTGGCTAGCATCGCGTGGCGTAGAAGCGAATCTATTAGAGCAACGCAGCATGAATACCTGTGAGAATACACGCTTTAGTTCATTATTATTACAAAAAAAAGGAGGAGCGCCGACAGTGATTCTGATTACCGATCGTTATCATATGACACGTACACGACGTCTTTTTGCTTTGAACGGTATCAAGACAATTCCTGTTGAAGCGCCCATGCCTACAATGCTGACAACATGGCGTCCTAGCCAATTAAATTACGATCACAGTCGTCGTGCAAATTATGAATTACTTGCCACGATCAGAGATGTAATGTTTGGCTCTAGCGGTTGTCGGGAGGTGCCATAATGTCTGATATTCCATTTCTGAATCCAAATGTGTTGAAACAACTCGATTTACCCATTCCGAATCGAGAACAAACACCTTTAAGATTGGAACCATTAAATTTAAATCGACCTTATTCTCCTTCGAAAGAGATTCAAGCTTATCGTCATCTTTACGCACTTGATCGTCTTGAAGCGAATTATTGGCAGGGTTATATCAAAATGCCTTTGTTCAAACTTCATGTGCAGGTGTATCAACCTCGCATAGAGCAGGTGAAAGGTACTGTATTCTTATTGCATGGCTATTTGGAACACAGTGGGATTTACCAACCAATTATTGGTGAATTGCTGGATCAAGGGTTTAGTGTTTTAACTTATGACTTGCCTGGACATGGGTTAAGTGATGGGAATGCTGCCAGCATTCAGAACTTTGATCATTATCAGCAAGTACTCCATGCGGTTCACCAATATGTAAAACAAGCGGATCAATTGCCTAAACCATGGCTAGGTATCGGACAGAGTACTGGTGGTGCAATTTGGATGCATCATTTGTTGGAGTTTGCTGAACAACGTAAAAATCCAATTGTAGAACGCGTATTGCTCTTGTCGCCGTTAGTCAGACCTGCAAAAACAGCATGGTGGCATAATCCAGTAGGCTTAGGCATCATTCGCCGTATCAAACGTGAAGTTCCAAGACATTTTAAGCGCAATAATCACAACCCTGAATTTTTAAGATTTGTACGTCTAAAAGATCCATTACAACCGCGTATGATGGGGATGGATTGGATATTAGCAATGTCAAAGTGGATGTTGGAAATGGAAAATCGACCTGCATGCCGAATTCCAGTATGGCTCGCTCAAGGTGCCCAAGATCAAACCGTAGACTGGCGTTATAATATCGAATTTATTCGCAGAAAGTTTCGCCTCCAGACCTTGCTTATGCTAGAGGAGGGATCCCATCAGTTGATCAATGAGCGTGCTGATATACGGGCAGCATTAACGGGTCTAATCCCAGCGTTCTTGCATGCTCAAAGTCATAAAGGATACTTTTAAAATAAAGGTGCTGATTTCAGCACCTTTTTGATGAAACTAGAATTTGCTGGCATCTGCCAAATTCCACATTCTGAAATAGAAATTTTCTTCGTCTTTATCTTTACAGTTCAATAGTTGACCCGATTCTAACCAAAAATGTAATTGAGCATAATTTTTGATTTCACGATCATTTATACGTTGCGCGAGATGATGAGCTTTAATTTCACTCGGATGATTTAAACCTGCAGCTGCTATCATTTCTGCTAGTGCATGTAATGTATTTTTGTGGAAATTATAAACACGTTCTGCTTTCGTTGGTACATGGACTGCTTTTTGGCGCTCAGCATCTTGTGTTGCTACCCCAACTGGACACTGATTGGTATGGCAACTTTGAGCTTGGATACAACCGACAGCAAACATAAATCCACGAGCTGAATTCACCCAATCTGCACCTAAGGCAAAGGTACTTGCAATATCAAAAGCACTAATGATTTTACCACTTGCACCAATTTTTACTTTATCTCTTAATCCAGCACCTACTAAGGTATTGTGTGCAAACAATAGAGCTTCACGCAGAGGTGTACCGATATTATCGCTAAATTCAATCGGTGCAGCACCGGTTCCACCTTCTGATCCATCTACGACGATAAAATCAGGAACAATATTGGTTTCAAGCATCGCTTTGACAATACTCATAAATTGCCAAGGCTGTCCGATACATAATTTGAATCCAACAGGTTTACCACCTGATAGTTCACGTAACTTTTGAATAAAATACATCATTTCAATCGGTGTATTAAAGCTAGGGTGGCTTGGCGGGGAAATACAATCGCGATCACGAGGAACACCACGAATTTTCGAAATTTCTTCTGTAATCTTATGTTTGGGTAAAATACCGCCGTGACCTGGTTTTGCACCTTGAGACAGTTTTAGCTCAATCATTTTGATATTGGGATGTTTAGCTTGAGCTTTAAATTTTTCAGGATCAAATAGACCTTCTTCAGTTCGACAACCAAAATATCCACTGGCGATTTGCCAAACAATATCTCCATTATTTTCAAGATGGTAGGGGCTTAGGCTTCCTTCGCCAGTATCATGATAGAACTGACCCATGTGGGCACCGAGATTAAGTGCGCGTATTGCATTAGCACTTAAACTCCCAAAACTCATTGCTGAGATATTCATGATTGATGCACTATAAGGTTGAGCGCACTGATCATTACCCACTTTAATACGGAAGGTGCTGGTATCAGCTGGGAGTTTCGGTGCAAGAGAGTGGGTAATGAAACGATAGTCCTCTTGATATACATCAATAATTGAACCAAAAGGCTTATCAGCATTTTCATTCTTTGCACGCTGATAAACTAAGCTACGTTGCATTCTTGAAAAGGGTAAAGCGTCTTGGTCTGATTCAATAAAATATTGACGAATTTCGGGTCTGAAATCTTCAAATAAGAAGCGAAAATGCCCCATGATTGGGTAGTTCTTCAAAATTGAATGTTTATTTTGAAGTACATCATATAGGCCTAAGACACTGAGTAAACTGGTCAGTAGCCAAATAATATTAATGACACTGTCGGATAGAAAATAATAAATATAATGGGGACTGTAAAATAGCCTAAGCCACGTAATACTCAGGGCGATGATAATACATGCGAACCATACAGAATGTCTTGAAAAAAAAGTGTTCAGTAATTTATGTCTTATTGCTTGAGCAGGACTTGCCATTTTTATTTTCCATCGTTCTTTACTGTAATTACCTTACGAACTTCTATGGAATCAGACAAGTAGTGAATTGTTAGCTTACAGCTGTAAGCTAACAATTTATATTTATGGGTTTAGTTTTCTTCCGAAGGTAGCAACATAATGATCGAACTGTTCAAAAGTTCTGCGAGATCTTCAAGAATATGTTGATCATATAAACTTTCATCTAAAGCGATCATTTCACCATCAGCGATACGTTTTAAATGAGGTTTAAATTCTTCGGAGATACATAAGCGCTCTCCATTCGCCCAAAAGTTAAGTTCATCATTGAAGTTGCTATAAAGCAAACGTGAAGCAGGTTCGATTTTTAATAAATAACCTTCTTCAAGTGCTTCTTCTAAATCACCTGTTCCAATTTCGTCATTTTCTGGAATATTGTTAGGATAACCAGGTTGCGAAGCGAGACACATGATGGCTTCATTTAGCATATGAGGATTTTGCAGTTGAGCTAAAAGTTGTTCGCGCAAATAGCTAAGCTCATGATCTGAAATTTCGCCGACAGCAGTGCTGGCAGAGCGAGTGACATCTAATAATGGTTTTTTCAGTTGCTCTTGTTCTGAGAAAGAATCACCAAGACTATCCATCATGTCTGAGATATTTGGCATGCGGAACCCGAAAGAATAGGTTAAACACTCATCTTCAGCTACGCCATAATGAGAAAGACCTGGTGGGACGTATAGTAAATCGCCCGGCGCCAAAATTTCATCAAAATGAACTTCCATTTCTTGCAAAAGTTTTAAAGGCTGACCTGCAACGAGTGCCGTCTGTTCATCACACATTTGCCCTAATTGCCAACGGCGATGTCCGTAACCTTGAACTAAAAATACATCATAAAAATCGAAGTGCTTACCGACAGAACCACCTTGTGGTGCGTAAGATACCATAATATCTTCACGACGCCATTGAGGAATAAAAGGAAATTTTTTCCATAACTCAGCAAGATCAAACGAATAGTGATCGACCGCTTGAACGAGTAATGTCCATAATTTTGGCATTTTTTGGAAGTCTGCTTTGAGCAGTGGCGATGACTTCACATTCCATTGATTAGGGTCACGATCTTTTTGTTTGATCAAACGTGCAGTCACGTTTTCATCGAGTGCAAGCTCCATAACATCATTGGGTTCAAGTAAACCCACAATTTCAGGAACTGCATTACGAACGAGGAGCGGTTTTTTTTGCCAATATTCCGTAAGGAATTGTTCAGCGCTAATACCGCCGAGAACGTCTAAAGTTTGGGACATAATAAGGACTACAATTTAGTTTGGCTTATTGTCCCTTGAACGATGCAAGTTCTGCAAGTGACACGGCTTTAAAAGCGCATGTTTTCTTGCTTATGGATGATACAAATGAATATAAAAAAATGAATATAGCAGTTTTAAAGAAATAATTAATTTACACTTTGAGGGAATTTCATATCGTATAAAAGCCATTATGTTAAATGAGGCAGATTTATTGAATCAAATATTAACTAAACTAATCATCATCAAAAGGGCTTTCAGCACCAAAACTATTTATACAAGCTTTGGATGTATATAGAAGCCCACCTCCTGAAGAATGAATGCTGACCAAGAAGTCTTTTGTTTCGAAAATTTCAGGAGGGGGTATAAGGTATATTTTTTCTTGAACTACAAATCTGTAGACTAAGTTAAGTAAAAAAAGTGCGCTAGCTGAGTATAATAGATTTTTTAAGTTCGCGAGATTTCTATTAATTTCACGATCATGCTTAATTTTATTATGGTGATTCCACCATAAAATTGTTTCATCGCTATCTATCTTATCAAATGGAGTGAATTTTAAAGATGCATATTTAATTTGTACGTCAGACGTTAAGAGAGATAGACTTTGTAGTTGTGTTTCATCTTTATAGTATTCACGAAAATCTCTAAAGTTGAATGAATTACCAATATTAGATGTACAAGCTTTAAAAATAGCTTCAATTTCTGAACAAATTGTAAGATACAAATTCATTATTTCTATAGAAAAAGTTTCATTGTTTCTAATGTCAAAATCTACGTGAGTACTAAATTCTTTTAGTTTTTTTCTATATGTAGAAATCTATTCCAGTAGTTATCATGCATATGTATCCCCCTAAAGATAGTATCCAAAATTAAAAAAAAATTTAAGAATGATAACTTAAACTAAGATAATGGATGTTATACAAAGTTTCTTAACTTGGTTCATGTAATTCATATTCTTAACTTGAAATGAACAACCCAAATATGATCATTTGAACTTTTTTACAATTTCTATGTTTTGAGATCGCTTATCGATCAATTTTCCACAGCTTTGTGTAGATAAATTAATTTAGCTCAATTGTAATTATTTGAGTTAAAAATAGGGTTTTCATTTCATTCATCTGTTGTTAGTAACAAATAATTCCAAAAAACCGAGTCATTTAACTCGGTCTTATTTATTAATAAGCAACTTATCAAGGCACTAGAATTTTTAATTCACGTAAAATCTTACATAATTGAATCATCGGCATGCCCATTAAAGTTGTTTGATCCTGCCCAATCATTTCTTCAAATAAGCTAATGCCTAAACTTTCACATTTGAAACTTCCAGCACATTGTAAAGGTTGTTCAAGTGCGACATAACGCTGAATTTCTTCCAAATTTAAATGCCTAAATTTGACCTTGTAATGTTCAACAATGGTTTCTTCAAACCCAGATGAAGCGTGTTGAACACTCAATGCAGTACTGAAATAAACAATTTTTCCTGAATTTGCTTGAAGCTGTTTGATTGCTTTTTCAGTAGATAAAGGTTTTCCAATAAATATATCAGGTGCGCCTTCACGCCAAGCTACCTGATCAGAACCAATAACGATCGCATCTGGATATTTCTCAGCAAAATATTTTGCTTTTTCATATGCAAGTCGATAAGCAAGATCATCGGCATGGCTTTCCCCACGCGGAGTCTCATCGATATCGGGTGATATTTGTTCAAAATCGATATGTAATCGATTAAGTAATTCCTTACGTGTCTGACTGCCAGAAGCTAAAATAATTCTTGCTGACGTTGAAGCAACATGATGATTCATTACACTGAGAATTCCATTAAAATGTCGATCGGGACATAAGCAAGAACCGACTGATGACAAGCCTGAAGTTTTAAATTCGGTGCCATATCATTCTGATAAGCTTCAACCCAGCGCGTCACACAAATACACCAGAAATCACCAGGTTTTAAACCAGGAAAACCAACTTCGGGTAGTGGTGTTGTCAAATCATTCCCAATTCGTTGCGAGAAACTTAAGAATTCTGACGTCATTTCGGCACAGACTGTATGTTGACCTAAATCAGAGGGTGCAGTGTGGCAAAAACCATTTCTGAAATATCCTGTGATAGGATCAAAACAACAACTGGCGAGCGGTTCGCCGAAAACATTTAAACGATTAATACTTGGATCTGGATGGATAGACATAGCAACACTTTGTGGTTCGACTCCATCTATCATAATCAAATCTAAAGATTTCTACAGCTTTTCTGAAATTTTACTCACCTTTTTTAGCATAATCATTTAGAATCTATGCGGTTTTGATATCTATAAAGTGAGCTATACATGAACTTTCAGCGTATGACTGACCTCGATTTAGCAGGTAAACGTGTTCTGATCCGTGAAGACTTAAACGTTCCTGTTAAAAATGGTGTGATTACGAGTGATGCACGTTTACGCGCTGCATTACCAACAATTAAAGCCGCTCTTGAAAAAGGCGCAGCAGTAATGGTTTATTCTCACCTTGGTCGTCCAGTTGAAGGTGAGCCTAAAGCTGAACAATCACTTGCACCTGTTGCTGCCTACTTAACTGAAGCATTGGGTCAAGAAGTTAAATTACTCACTGAATATTTGGATGGTGTTGAAGTTGCACCAGGCCAAGTTGTGTTACTTGAAAACTGTCGCTTTAACACAGGCGAAAAGAAAAATAATCCAGAGTTGGCAGCAAAATATGCAGCACTTTGTGATGTGTTTGTGATGGATGCATTTGGTACTGCACATCGTGCAGAAGCATCAACAGAAGGTGTGGCTCGTCTTGCTAAAGTTGCTGCAGCAGGTCCATTACTTGCAGCTGAATTAGATGCACTTGGTCGTGCACTTCAGACGCCTGAAAAACCAATGGTTGCTATTGTAGCGGGTTCAAAAGTATCGACTAAACTGGATGTTTTAACATCGTTATCAGATATTTGTGATCAGCTCATTGTCGGTGGTGGTATAGCGAATACATTCTTAGCAGCTGCGGGCTATAACGTTGGTAAATCACTTTGTGAAAATGACTTAATCGATACAGCTAAAGCAATTGCTGCAAAAGTATCGGTTCCATTGCCAACAGATGTTGTTGTTGCTGACGCATCAGAAATTAACTTTGATGACTTCCTTGGCTCATTAGCGGCAGCAAAAGCCGTAGTGAAAAAAGTTGAAGATGTTGCTGACAATGACATGATTCTTGATGTTGGTCCAGAAACAGCTCAAGCATTTGCTGAAATTTTAAAAACTTCAAAAACAATTCTTTGGAATGGTCCAGTAGGCGTATTTGAGGTTGATCAATTTGGTGAAGGCACGAAAGCGCTATCTTTAGCGATTGCAGAATCTGAAGGTTTCTCTATCGCAGGTGGTGGTGATACTTTAGCTGCGATTGATAAGTATGAAGTGGCTGACAAAATTGGTTATATCTCAACAGGTGGTGGTGCTTTCCTTGAATTTGTAGAAGGCAAGACATTACCAGCAGTTGCTGTTCTACTAGAACGCGCTTAATTGGATTTGAGAAAAAAGACCTTCTAAGAAGGTCTTTTTTTATGACTAATTTTCGTCATGAAAATGAAATAATTTTGAAATATTATGATCATAATCTGATTTATCATGCGGAATAACATCATGAAATTACAATTAGGCGTATTTGCGCTATTGGCTGCTACTCTTGCAATGACGGCTTGTTCTAAACAAGAAAGTGCACCAGCTGCAGATCAAACATCAACATCAGAAGTTGCTGTTGAAGCATCAGATATTAGTGCTGAACAACAAGCGGCTATCGATGCTATTGATCAGCCATTACAAGATGAAAATAATACTGATGTTCCTGAAGAAGTTGCAAATGCACCTGCTGATCAAGCAACGGCGGAGTGATTTTCTACTTCAATAAGTATTAAATTGAAAATCTCCCTGCAATTGCAGGGATTTTTTATGAAATACTGTCAATTGTTGCTGAATTGAAACACAGGTCAGGTTAGAATATGGAGCATTACCTGGGAGGAAATTATGGCTCTTATTTCAATGCGCCAGCTCTTGGATCACGCCGCAGAACATAGTTACGGCGTACCAGCGTTTAACGTAAACAACTTAGAACAAATGCGCGCGATTATGTTAGCCGCAGATGAAACAAATTCACCTGTTATTGTTCAAGCATCTGCTGGTGCTCGTAAATATGCTGGTGCTCCATTCTTACGCCATCTTATTTTGGCGGCAATCGAAGAATGGCCACACATTCCAGTTGTGATGCACCAAGACCATGGTACTGATCCTGACGTTTGCCAACGCTCAATCCAATTGGGCTTTTCATCTGTAATGATGGATGGTTCATTAGGTGCAGATGGTAAAACACCAACAACTTATGATTACAACGTAGATGTAACTCGTCGTGTTGTTCAAATGGCACATGCGTGTGGTGTATCTGTAGAAGGTGAGATTGGTTGTCTAGGTAGCCTTGAAACTGGTTTAGCTGGTGAAGAGGATGGTGTGGGCGCTGAAGGCGTTCTAGATCATTCACAACTCCTTACTTCGGTTGAAGAAGCTACCCAATTTGTCGCTGATACTAACGTTGATGCGTTAGCAATTGCGGTTGGAACTTCACACGGCGCTTATAAATTTACGCGTCCACCTACAGGTGATATTTTAGCGATCGATCGTATTAAAGAGATCCACGCTGCACTTCCAAATACTCATCTTGTAATGCATGGTTCAAGTTCAGTTCCACAAGAATGGTTAGCGATTATTAACCAATACGGTGGTGACATCAAAGAAACTTACGGTGTTCCTGTTGAGCAGTTGGTTGAAGCAATTAAACACGGTGTACGTAAAATCAATATCGACACTGACTTACGTTTAGCTTCAACAGGTGCTATGCGTCGTATGATGGCTGAAAAACCAAGTGAATTTGATCCACGTAAATTCTTTGCTCAAACTGTTGAAGCAATGAAGCAAATCTGTGTAGATCGTTATACTGCATTTGGTACAGCAGGTCATGCTGACAAGATTCGTCCAATTTCTTTAGAGAAAATGGTAGATCGTTATAAATAATTAATAAAATTATTTATAATTTTAAAAAGCCCACTATCACTGTGGGCTTTTTCTTGAATAAAAAAACAAGAGCAAATTATGGAACTGATTTTTTCAGCAGCTTTGTGCAGCGTACTAGTATCGATTTTATTGAAGTTTAGTAAATCTCGTGGATTTGATGTCATGCAAATGATTGCATGGAATTATGCCATCGCGACGATACTCTGTTTTTTTTGGTTTAAGCCAGACCTCAATCAAATATCATTAACCTCCACACCTTGGTGGCTTATTGGGTTGTTGGGGATAGCATTACCTTCAATATTCTTGCTGCTTTCCAAATCACTTGATCAAGCTGGAATTATCAGAACTGAAATCGCGCAAAGATTATCCGTTGTTCTTTCATTGTTGGCAGCCTATTTTCTTTTCCAAGAAAAATTTAGCACCCTGAAATCGATTGGTATTGCATTGGGTTTGGGTGCAATTGTTTTGATCATTTTTTCTAAAACATCGACACCAACATTGCAAACAAAAAAAGCAGGAATGTATTTGCTCGCAGTTTGGCTTGGCTATGCACTCGTAGATGTTCTGTTAAAATTCAGTACAAGTTTAGGATTAAAATTTGCAGTCAGTTTAAACTTGATGTTTGTGTTTGCTTTCATTATTTCCATGGGATATTTGTCCCTGCGTCAAACATCATGGACATTGCAAAATTTTCTTGCTGGACTAAGTTTAGGTGTATTGAATTTTGCCAATATTGCACTTTATGTGAAAGCACATATGTTGTTAAAGGATTCACCCGCAATTGTATTCGCTGGCATGAATATTCTAGTCGTAGTGTTAGGTGTGATCGCAGGTATATTAGTTTTTAAAGAAAAAATAACGTTAAAAAATAGCTTGGGGATTCTGTTAGCGATCACAGGAGTGTTGTGTTTAGCATTCGCTATTTAACTGTGAATTTGCATACATTCTGTTTAATCATATAGTCGATAGATTCCACTAAAGCGCTCACAGCCTGTTTGCTCAGTTGAGACAATTAGTAATGATTTTTGATATTTGAGTTTGTACTGACAATCATGCTCATTATCAATAATTTCGTGTTTGCTTTGAGTGGTCGTATAAGCCAATAACGGAATCGTTTGAGTTTCTAGGCGATTGTTAGGGCTACGATAAGCAATACCTTCAATTTTGACGCGATCCTTGCTTAATTGATGAATCTTAAGGTGTACAGGTTGCGTTGCAATTTTACCTTGTTCAAACTTGATGTAATGCTGAGTAAGCGTTTGATTCATCGACATGTAAAAGTTTAAATCATCAATGCGTTGATTGATTTGTAATGACACACAATTTTTATTTTTACACTGCTGCAGTCGATTCAGCCAAAGCTGTTGTGTATCTTGAATTAATCGAGTTGGTGCATCAGTAACTAAGTAGGATGTTAAAAAGCGTTCATTCAATTCATCTCTCAAAGATGAAAAATCAGCAGCACAAATCATGGAATTTTTAAAACTTGATTGCGGCTTATCACATTGAATAAGTTGTGCCTGTGCGACAGAAACACTGCTTAATCCAATGAAAAAGATAGAAATTAAAGGTTTCATCCAACTTGATACGCTTTTTGACAACATCATCGCTTATACTTTCAAATGTTTGCGCATCTACTATAGCGAACAAGAATCAAAGAATACAAGATTTCATTTTCAAAAACTGTGTAAAGGAGTTCAATGTGAGCTTAGCTATTCGTATAGGTCAAGGTATTGATGTTCATGCTTTTGAGGAAGGCGATTATGTCACATTGGCTGGTATTCGTATTCCGCATACACATGGTTTGAAAGCACACTCTGATGGAGATGTAGTTTTACATGCACTTTGTGATGCATTTTTGGGTGCTTTAGCGCTCGGTGATATTGGACAGCACTTTCCAGATACTGATGAACAGTTCAAAGGCGCGGACAGTAAGGTTTTATTAAAGCATGTTTATCAGTTGATATTGGATCGTGGTTATCAACTGAATAATGCGGATATTACAGTGGCTTGTGAGCGTCCAAAATTAGCGAAACATAATTTAGATATGCGTCAAAGTATTGCAGATGTACTTGATGTGGATATCAATCAGATTAGTATTAAAGCCACCACCACTGAAAAATTAGGATTTACTGGTCGTCAGGAAGGAATCCTGTCTACAGCGACCGTATTAATTAGTCATCAATGAGCAATTTTGATCATTCAAAGTTTTGCGCTTTCATCAAAGAGGCTTGCAGTTCTTGAGTAGCTTTACGTCCTTGCAACTGTAAGCCGACCGCGTGCATTAACCCAGTCCAAGTGTTGTTGGGTTCCCATACTTGGTGTAATAGCTCATGTGCAGTAGGTAAATCCATATTCATATAATGTAGTCGGTACAGATAGATTAATGAACTACATTGATGATTTTCGGTGCAATGTATCCAGACCATTTTCTCTTTAACGAGATGGTCGATCAGATCGAGCACAAATAAACATTGATCGTCATGTGGAAATTCTGGATCAATAGGGACTTGGATGTAGTTAAGACCAATTTCAGCACTCAAGCGATCTTCATGATTTAAGTTCGGTGTAGCATCATTAAAAGCGAGATTAATGATGGTATCGATACCATAAGCTTTAATCGATTTAAGTTGTTCTTCGTTTGGCTGACCTGAGCTAAACAAATGCTCATGAACAAATTGAAAATGGGGGATTGAGCTTAGTTCTTTTTCGAGTTGATCCATGATTTAACCTTATAAAAAAACGCCATCGTGTGATGGCGTTTTATCTGATTAACGTTGTGGTAGAACGTCTTTCAAAGCTGCATCCATTTCCAACAGAACTTTTTCAGTTGTTTCCCAATCGATGCATCCATCTGTAACAGACTTACCATACTCTAAATCGCAAAGATTTGCAGGAATATCTTGGCGGCCACCTTTTAAATGACTTTCAACCATAATACCTACGATCGATTTATTGCCATCTAAAATTTGTTCAGTGATATTTTTTAGAACCAATGGCTGAAGGTATGGGTCTTTATTAGAATTGGCATGACTCGCATCAATCATGATCTTGTTGCTTACTTTTGCTTTCGCTAATGCATTTTCAGCTTCAGCTACAGAACCAGCATCATAATTCGGTTTGCCATTACCACCTCGTAACACGACATGGGCATATTGGTTACCTTTAGTACGAATGACTGAAACTTGACCTTGGTCATTTAAGCCAAGGAAACTATGACCATGTTTTACAGATTGCATCGCATTGGTTGCAACAGTGAGACCGCCATCCGTACCATTTTTAAAGCCAACTGGAGATGATAAACCTGAAGACATCTCTCGGTGTGTTTGGCTCTCTGTTGTACGTGCACCGATTGCTGACCAAGAAATTAAGTCTTGGTAGTACTGTGGAGAGTTTGGATCAAGCGCTTCAGTTGCGCATGGCAGACCTTTCTCATTGAGTTCAAGCAATAATTTACGACCTAAACGTAAACCTTTTTCAATGTTGAAAGAGTCATTCATGTCAGGGTCATTAATTAAGCCTTTCCAACCCACTGTTGTACGAGGCTTCTCGAAATACACGCGCATGATGATATAAAGCGTGTCTTTCACTTTTTCGCTTAAAACTTTTAAACGATCAGCATAATCATGAGCTGCTGCAGGATCGTGAATAGAGCACGGTCCAATGACTACGAATAAACGTTTGTCGTTGCCATCTAAGATATTACGTACAGTTTCACGACCTTTTAGGACTGTTTGGTATGCATTATCAGTTAACGGTAATTCTGTTTTTAATTCAGCAGGAGTAACAAGAGGCTGAATGCTTTGTACATTCACGTCATCAATGTCGTTTTGGGTGATAGAATTTGACTGTAAAGTATTCATTGCCGTCACTGGTTCGTTTTTACAAGAAAATGTTCAATCTATTGAATATAGCATGATTCAGTAGATCATTTGTTATCAAAAAGTTGAATGGATTTAATAAAAAAAAGTAATGAAATTGTCTTTTTGGTATTAATCAGAGTTTCTACTTGTATTGTATAGAATGATTTAATTTTTGAAAATTATTAAATTGAATAAATCATTTAATTTCACCTCAGTGAAATATACAGCTTCACTGAGGTTATAGTTTGAACATGGTATTAAATTAAGAATAAGCTTGAGTTGATGTTTCAATAACTGCCTTAGGCGCGGTCACAGGTTTTGCTTTGACTGGATTAAGCATGAAGTTAACACCAATGGCAAATAAGGTGATGCCCAGTACCTTACGAATAATTTTTTCTGGTAAATGGGAGCTCACCAACGTACCAACGATGATTGCAGGAATCGATCCGACTAAAAGCCACATTAATAAATTGAAATCCACATTACCTGAATTCATATGCCCCATACCTGCAACGAGCGTCAGTAAAACTGCATGGACAACGTCAGAACCAATAATTCTAATCATAGGTAAATTAGGGAACATGATGATCAGCGCCATAATGCCGAATGCACCCGCGCCAACTGAAGATAAGGTCACAAAAATACCCAGTACAATGCCCATTAAAGCTATATATAAACGCTTCTGCTTTAATTTTTCTCGAGTTAATTCAACTTCCTGTTCAGTAACTTCTTTGGAAAATTTTTTGAAGAATTTTTCTACCTGTGTACGGAATACAATTGAAATACCAGTAATGGTCAGCATAAAGCCTAAGACCATCGTGAGAATGGCTTTGTAATGTGTGGATTGACTCAAATAGTTGTCTAAAACCCAAGTTGTGGCTAAAGAGGCTGGAATACTTCCGATCGCGAGCCAAATGACGATAGGCCAAACAATATTAAGTTTTTTTGCATGTACAAAAGAGCCGCAAAACTTAGAAATCGCGGCATAAAGTAGATCTGTACCAATCGCAATATGTGGTTCAATTTTAAATAAACCAATTAAGATAGGAGTCATAAGTGAGCCGCCACCTACGCCAGTAACCCCTACACAGAATCCAACTAAAACACCTGCTAAAATATATTCAATAGAACCGTACATCGTTTATGCTACTTATCAGAAAACCGGCATATCTTATGATTTTTGAATATAAGCTGTTGTCTTGATTATTCATTTACTTATTCAAAAATAAGATAAAGCATTACTAAGTTAAGATATTTCAAGAACTCAATCTGTTATGAGATGCTTATGTTAAGATACTTGTAGAGCATGAAAGAGGATATTCATTTGCAAAATCGAAAACTCAAAATTGGCATTGTGGTTGGTGAAGTTTCAGGTGATACCTTAGGCGCCAAATTAATACGTCGTTTTCGAGAGCAGGGAATTGATGCTGAATTTGAAGGAATTGGCGGTCCTCAAATGATTGCAGAGGGTTTTAAAAGCTATTATGCGATGGATATTCTATCGGTGATGGGAATTGTTGAAGTATTAAAAGATATTAAAAAACTTTTTGCGGTTCGAGATGGCTTGGTTGATCAATGGACTAAACAACCTGTTGATATTTTTATAGGGATAGATGCACCAGATTTTAACTTACGCTTAGCAAAAAAAATAAAGCAAAAATCGTTGCCAATTAAGACTGTTCAATATGTGAGTCCTTCAGTTTGGGCATGGCGTCAAGGTCGTGTTCATGGGATTAAAGCCACAATTGACTTGGTACTTTGTCTATTCCCATTCGAAAAAACTTTTTATGATCGATTTAATGTGCCAGCGGTATTCGTTGGACATCCTCTCGCTAATCAACTACCGTTGGAAAATCCTATACTCGATGCAAAGCAGGCGCTTGGTTTAAATCCTGCACAAAAACATATCGCGTTACTGCCTGGAAGTCGTCGTGGTGAAATTGATAAGTTAGGGCCGCTTGTATTAGATGCAGCGAAGATTGTCCATGAAAAATATCCCGAGTATCAATTTTTAATTCCAGCCATCAATGATGCTCGTAAACAACAAATTGAGCAGATCCTAATAGGCTATCCAGATACGCTTAAACATAATATTAAGTTAATGGAAAATATTGACGCGGAATCTAAAATAGGTCGGATGGTCATGGATGCTAGTGATATAGTGGCGTTGGCATCGGGTACTGCAACACTTGAGGCGATGTTATTGCATCGTCCTATGGTGACTTTTTATAAATTAAACAGTTTGACCTACTGGATTGCGAAACTTTTAGTGAAGATTCCTTATTATTCTTTACCTAATATTATTGCAGGTAAAAAAGTAATTCAGGAGTTAATCCAGAATGATGCAACTCCAGAAAACTTAGCACATGAGATTGAGTTGTTGATGAATATCGAAAACTCAAAAATACAATCTATGCAATTGTTGACGATGCACAAGCAACTATTGTCGGATCAAAATGAAGATCCAGTGCACGCAATTCTATCTATCCTTTAAAAAAAAGCCTCAGTATGAGGCTTTTTTTTGATTTTGCATTATGAGTCGGCACGAATTTTTAATTCATAACCCGTATATTTGCGTATATTGATTACCCCTGTGTCCATAATCAGATATTGTCCTTTGATACCGTGCAGTTTTCCACGTATGACTGGTGTTTTGTCTAAGTTATGCGATTTAATTTTTTCAGGATATTGATCGACAGGATAAATGAATTCACGAGGAAGTTCGTTTTCTAAAATTTCTACATTTTCATTGAAATCTAGGCTCATGCTGAACTCATCTCGAATCGTTTCAATTTGAGGTTCAAACTCCGTGAGTAATTCATCTCTGATCTCTAACAAATTTACCTTTTCCGCTTCACCTTTCAGCAATTTTCTCCAGTCTGTTTTATCAGCGACTTGCGCACCAAACATGACTTCAAGTTGTCCTGATAGCCGACGAGAGCCCACTTTCATAATAGGTAAAGCTTGGGTAGCCCCTTGATCCAGCCAACGTGTTGGCATTTGACCTAAACGGGTAATGCCAACCTTTAATGCACTTGAATTGGCAAGATAGACAATATGGGGTTGAAAGCATACTTCTTGAGCAAAGCTTTCTTCACGACAAGTCCCTAAATGGTAATGGCATGTTTCTGGCTTCATAATACACATATCACAGGCTGCTTTCGTTTTCATGCATTTAAAGCAGTGACCTTGGGAGTATGATTTTGGTGTTTTATTCCCACAGGAAACACAGTAAATTTTGCCGGTCCATTCAATTTCAATTTCTTGACCTAAGTTGAACGGGAGATTGATTTCTGAACGATCTAAAATAAATTTATATTCAACATTTGCCTGTTGTGTTTGTTGTTCAGTTACACTTAGGTTGGTTAAACCAGCGTGCATTTTATGACAAATGCCCTGTAATTCCATGCTTTAATCTCACTCAAATAAGGTGCAGCTCATGGCTGAGAAAAATGTCATCACGTCAATGCTAGACGATTTATCTAAAGAACAGCCAATTCAAACTGCCGTATGTCTTGGTCAGGATCTCAGCCAAGACTATGCTCAAACAATCCAATGGAATCATTTTAACGTAACTGAATTTTTAATGCTTCCTTTTCAGCAACGCTATGATCTAGGTGTTGTGATTTTAAATAATGAACAGATGGATACACTATCAACCCATCATAAATCACAAATGTTGGTAAAACTGCGTGATTTAATGGCAAAAAGAATCGTCGTGTTGAGTCATATTGCAGATGAGCAATTGTTAAGAAGTCTGGGATTCACGCAACTCATTGAGCAAAAAAATACAGAGCAAGATTTCGCCTTATGGCAATTCAATATTTTGAATTATAAGCATGTGCCAGATTGGTTTAATTCTAAGTTTTGGGCTAATCCAGAAAATTGGAATAAGTTTCGATGGTAATGGCAAACTTTGAGTTTATCAAAACACAACAATTTCAAGGTACAAAGCCATGTTTTTAACGATATGCTGATTAATGAAAATAAGAATGCAAAGGTGTCTTGATGACAAATTTAAGTAATATCGTTGAAATTTTAGCGAAACAGGCTTTAGGCGGTAATCAACAATCTAATCAATCGGGATTGGGTGGTGTACTTGGTTCGGTACTCGGAAGTTTAACGGGACAAAATAATCAGACCAATCAAAACCAACAACAAGGTGGATTGGGAGGGATTTTAGGATCTGTACTTGGTGGTTTATCGGGTAGTCAATCTGGTGGTGTAGGCAAATCATCAGGTCTAAACGCTCAAACCTTATTAATCGCAGTAGTTCCTTTAATTCTCAATTGGATTCAAAAAAATGGCGGTTTGCAAGGTGCACTTGATCAACTGAAAGGTCAGGGTCTGACGAGTCAAGTGGATGATTGGGTGTCAACTGGTCCTGGTGAAAATGCCAATGTCAGTACGCAACAAGTTCAAAATTTATTTGATCAGCAAGATGTCGAGCAAGTTGCACAAGAAGCGCAAGTTCCTAAACAGGATGTATACAGTGCGATTTCTTCAGTTTTACCACAAATTATTGATTCGCTTACACCTCAAGCAAACAAGACCGATCCGCAAGAAGCGAATTCAGATATACAAAATGTGTTGAATCTTGTATCAGGATTTTTAAAGAAATAAAGTGAAATTAATTTAAGTTGAAAAGCCGGATGTGACATACATTCGGCTTTTTTTATGAAATCGATCAAAGTATGTGTGTGGAATAAAATTTAAACGATTGATATATTTTAGAAAGAAGCATAGGACATGCTGAATAAAACAAAAATCATTGAGGGAGAAATTCATGATCCGTAAGGAGCATTTAATCACTGCTTCGTTGTCCTCGATTAAGGCAACCTATCAACAACTTTCATCCGCGCCACTTTCCATGAGACAAGGAGAATATAAGGCTCAGTTTATTGGTCCTTGGTGGTTAAGAGTGTCTGCAGCACCGAGTTTATTTTTAAGTGGATTGGGGGGATGGTTTGGGAAAAAATTCATCAATCAAAATTTAGTCACTAATATTTTAATCAATCACGGGCAGAAAAGTGAAAAGCTTCAAATGGAGTGTGTAGAAGAAGCGTCTTTGATTGATGGAAAACAAACGATCGCCCTGCATTATGGGGAGACAGCACCAATTCCATGGCGTTGGGTGGTTGATGAGTTAAGACAGCTTGATGAACATACGATGTTGTGTATGACTATCATTAATCTTCCTTTTTTAAAGCATTTTTCATTTCCATTTATTCTAAGTCGTGATGTATGAAATCAAAATTTGAATATGATGTCATTATTGTAGGTTCAGGCTTTGGTGGAAGTGTATCTGCGCTAAGATTGTCTGAGCTTGGATTAAAAGTAGCTGTGCTAGAGCAGGGAAGAAGGCTCACTGAAGATGATTTACATCGTGCAAGTCGGAGTTCTAAATACTTAAATTGGGCACCGACGTTAGGGATGAAGGGTTTTCTTGCACAAGACGTATTCCAACATATGGGTGTGGTTCGAGGGGTTGCCGTTGGTGGTGGCAGTGTTGTTTATGCTGCTGTGTTGTTAAAACCAGGTCAAAAGTTTTATCGTGATCCAACTTGGAGTCATTTGTCAGAAGACTGGGAGAGGGAATTACAACCGCACTATCAGATGGCTCAGTCCATGCTAGGTGTAAGTTTAAATCCATATAAAGGTCAGCAAGATGAGTGGTTAAAACAAACAGCAGAAAAAATGGGTTCTGGAGATAGTTTCGACACCGTCCCACAGGGAATTTACTTTGGTGATCCTCATCAATCGGTGAGTGATCCGCTTTTGAATGGTCAAGGTCCCGAACGAATAGGCTGTAATCAGTGCGGAAATTGTATAACGGGGTGTGCACAGGGCGCGAAGAATAGTTTGGATAAAAACTATTTATATCTTGCAGAGAAAAATGGAGTTGAGATTATTCCAGAAACCAAAGTGACTCATCTTTCACATGTTGATGGAAAATATATCATTCATACATATCAGTCATTTAACTCCAAAGAAAAACAAGATTACTCTGCGAAACAGGTCATTATATCCGCAGGTGTTATAGGAACCGTTGAAATTCTGTTTGCTTCAAGAGATGTGTATAAAACCCTACCGAATATTTCTGGTCAGTTAGGTGAGTATATTCGAACCAATAGTGAGGCGATTGTTGCAATCTCTAATAATGATAAAACAATGGATTTAACGAGAGGGACGACCATTTCCAGTCATTTTCATGCAGATGACAAAACACATATTACTCAGAATCGATTTCCAGCAAGTTATGAGTTTATAAAGTTTTATATGGGACCACTGGTCAATGGCGATCAACCTCTAAAACGTGCACTCCATGTTTTAAAGCATTTTTTTCTGCACCCCTTTGTTTCAACTCGATCATGGCGTTCTAAAAACTGGCATAAACGTGTCACTGTATTAACCGTCATGCAACAGGCAGACAATCAACTAAGATTTGTATATGGACGTACTGCACTCAGAGGTTTTAGGCGTTTTTTGAAAACGCAGGTTTCAGTTGGAGAAAGAGCGCCGTCTTTTATACCGTTAGCAAATGAAGCTGCGGAAAAATTTGCTGAAGTAAGTGGTGGTCAAGCACAGAATAATATGTTGGAAAGTATGGGGCACTTATCTGTTACAGCTCATATATTGGGTGGTGCAGTTATGGCTGAAGATTCCTCCAAAGGTGTGATTGACTCTAATCATCAGGTTTTTGGCTATCAAGGCTTATATGTGGTTGATGGAAGTGCGATTCCTGTGAATGTTGGTGTTAATCCGAGTTTGACCATTACGGCATTAGCTGAGCGATTTGCAGAAAAATATAAAATTAGTCATTTCGATAAAGTGTCATAAATCCACCATCATAATGTCATATCTTCGTTGAATACTCTTGGTTTAAAAAAGGAGTATTCAAATGAAGAACAAGATAAAAATAACAGGTCTTCTATTAACGACATCGTTATTGCTAAGTAGTTGTGGTGGAGATGACCAAAAACCTATTCCTAATATTACACAACCCTCAGAATTAAAAATTCTTCATATTAATGACCATCACTCCCATTTAGATGGTGAAGAGCTTAGCTTTAATTTTGATTTAGGTCATGGTGAAGAAAAACTAGTCGTTTCGCGTGGTGGATTTTCTCGTGTAGCAACATTTATGAATCTAATAGCAGAAAATCATCCGAATGTGGTGAAAATGCATGCTGGCGATGCGATAACAGGAGATTTGTATTACAACCTGTCAAATGGAAAAGCTGATGCTGAAATGATGAATACAGTGTGCTTTGATACTTTTACCTTGGGAAACCATGAATTTGATGCAAAAGATCAAGGCTTAAAAGATTTTATTGGTTTTTTAGACGAAGGACACTGTAAAGAGCGAACTGAGATTCTTTCTGCAAATGTTGAATTTGGGGTGAGTTCACCTTTATATCAGACAGATCGGATTCAAAATTCTATTGTTCTTGAGCGGGATGGGGAAAAATATGGGGTTGTGGGACTCACCATTGCATCAAAAACTAAAAACTCCTCTCAACCAAATCAAGACACATTATTCCAAGATGAAATTACAGTAGCTCAAAATGAGATTAATCAACTCAAAAAACAGGGAATTAAAAAAATTATTTTACAAACACATGTAGGCTATGAACTAGATCAAAAATTAGCACAAGAACTTACGGATGTGGATGTGATTATTGGAGGCGACTCCCACACATTGTTTGGACCTCATATATTAGAAAAGTATGGTATGTCTCCTGTCGCTGCCTACCCATTACAACTGAAAAATAAAAATGGCGAATCTGTTTGTATTGCTCAAGCATGGCAATACAATTATGTGGTTGGTGAGCTTAACGTAAAATTTAATGCAGATGGTGCGGTTCAAAGTTGTGTGGGTACACCGCATGTGTTAATTGGCGATGATTTTAAACGTAAGCAAAATAATGAAAGAGTCAGTGATCAAGAAAAAAAATATATAGAACATCAATTCGAAAAAGAACAAGCTCCTTTTTCTATTGTTAAAGAAGATCAAAATATTTTGAGTGTCTTAGAGCCCTATAAGCAATCTAAAAAATTATTTGCAGCCAAAGTTGTTGGGCAGGCAGTAGATAATTTATGTTCGAGACGCGTGCCAGGAACGCAATTTGATCGTTCACGATCATCTTTAGGTAATGTGTGTAATTTAAATGCGCATGTCGATGCCCATGGTGGTGATATTCAACAAATGGTTGCCGAAGCATTTCTTAAACAAGGCAAAGAATATTTTAATGCTGATATTTCATTTCAAAATGCAGGTGGAGTAAGAGTTGATTTGGCGAAAGGAAATATCACGGTAGCGGATATCTACCAAGTCTTACCTTTCAAAAATACGCTCGTTCAATTAAATATGAGTGGTCAAGAAATTAAAGATACGCTTGAAGATGCCATTTCAGGCGTGATTGAACAAAAAAATACTGGAAGTTATCCGTATACCGCTGGATTAACTTGGCAAGTTGATATGACGCAGCCTAATGGAAAGCGTATTACAAATATTCAAGTCAGAAATGGAGCTGACCAGCTCATACCATTAGATTTAAATCAGTCATATAAAATTGTGACCATCAATTTTTTAGCTGATGGGGCTGATTACTATCATACATTGAAAAAAATTACAGGTGAGCGTCGAATAGAAGTTGGATTGGACTATGCAGAAGCATTCTTAAATTACTTAAATTCCATAGATGGTCATCAAGAAATGAAAACAATTCGAAAATTACCTACTTCATATTATAGTACTCAAAAATACATAGAATAAGATTTAGAGCTTTTTGATCTGAAAATCCCCAATTTAATTGGGGTTTTTTAATTTAATTAATCGTTTTTGTGTATTTTTTAGTGTAAAAAACATAAATTTGCTTAAAAAATAAACACGCATGAGTTTTTGTTGAAATAAGGGGTTGCAAGGTAGGAAAAAATCTATAGAATGCACCCCATACCGACGAGATATACGGAAACGAACGAAGCAGATTGCTGAGTTGTTAAGTGTTTCGAGTCCAGCTTCTATCATTGACGAGATGTTAGAAAGATCATTAAGAGATTATGAAGAACAACTTGTGTGGATTTTTACTGGTTGATTGATCGATATATATTATCATTGATAATTGGTAGAAATT
>NZ_JBWYIJ010000010.1:0-165706 GCF_056779695.1 Acinetobacter sp. 25-47-122 | reverse complement strand
GAAGCTAAAGAAGCTAAAGAAGCTAAAGAAGCTAAAGAAGCTAAAGAAGCTAAAGAAGCTAAAGAAGCTAAAGAAGCTAAAGAAGCTAAAGCACAGTCTTTTGCTCAAAAAGTAACGCCTGAACCAGCAGCCTATCAATGTTTTGCTGAGCAATGTCCAAGGGTGGATTTAAAAGAGATTCAAATTGATCTCAACGGAAAAGTACCAAAATTTATAACCCCTGTTGCTGTCGGGGAAATTCATGCAAATCAATGGACTCGTTTAGGTACGGAGTTCAATGTAAATTGGACAGATCAGAATCAAAATAAAACTTCAGAAAAGCTGATATTAAATGTCTTGGACATGCAGCATATCACTTTAAAAGATGAGTTAGGTCGTATCAACCGCTATAAGATGGTAGAGGCGAAAAAGCCTGATACTGATAAAAATTCAGATGTATTAGAAACACAATAAAAAAGCGGCTCCGCCGCTTTTTTTAATAAATTTTTTCAAAACCTTCGGGACGTGTTTTAAATCTACGGTGGAACCACATATATTGGGTTGGTGCTAAACGAAGTTGATTTTCAATAATCAAATTTGTTCGTGTCGCGTCTGCAATTTCATCTTCACTTGGCATATTGTCTAATGCAGGTTCAATCAAAATATGATATTTCGGATTTGTAATATCACCTTTACGGTAGAAGTAAAGTGGAATCGCGGCAGCTTTGGTCATTTTTAATATACGGCGATGTGCAGTTACAGTGGCTGCGGGTACACCAAAAAAGGGTGCCATAACACCTTGTTTAAGACCAAAATCTTGGTCGGGACTATACCAAATAGGTCGTCCTTCTTTTAAATGACGGATTAATCCACGCATATCATCATGGTCGATTTGATTGGTATAAATCGTGGCACGACAACGGTAAATCAGCATATCTAGCAATGGATTATTTTGCGGACGATACACGACATCTGGATCAAAATACTGGGCACATACATATCCACCTGCATCGAGTAGGGTAGAGTGTGTACCAAGTAGTAAAGCCCCACGCCCTTCAGCTTGCACTTGTTGAATATGTTCTAAACCTTCAATCGTTACACGATCTTTAAACCATTTGGGACAATACCAAGCATTCAGTGTTTCAAAAACACCGACCATTTGATCAATAAAGACTTGGCGAGCATTTTCATAACGGAGTTCGGGCATCCATTCAGGAAAGCAGACTTCTAAATTTCTTAAAGTTGTTTCACGACGTGAACGCAAGTATTTGAAAGCTACATTTCCCATCAGATACGCTAAACGATGCTGAATTGCCCAAGGTAATATCGCAAGGAGCATCAGAAATATAATACCAATCCAAATGCCCCAATATTTTGGCACTAAGAAAGACCACTGGAACTCTCCCGGTTGGTAGTTTTTCTGTTTACTCATATTCAAACTTGATAACAATTTAAGGTAATTCACTATATTAGCACGAACTGTTTTTTTTCGGCGAAGGCAACAATCGGATTCTTTAGAAAAACGTTCTTAGATTTTTCACATGAATTACTCATCAATATCAACATTAAGTGCCTAAGAACCTTTAACCAAAATTAGCTTGAGCAAACTTGGTGCAATTTTTGCAGAACATTTACTGAAAATGATAGGAATACGAAGATGACCGTGAATGAATCAAGTATTGTTCAATGAGCCAGTCAAAAATGCACAGTATTGGTTTGCTAAATTAGAGTTAGGTTTTACCAAAGATTCAAATCGCACAATTTTGGCGCATCGTAAGCACTTTGGACCTGTTCGCGTGCAAAAGATGCTGTGGCCTGAAAAAACAGGAGTATGTCACGCCATTATTGTTCATCCACCTGCTGGAATTGCTGGTGGAGATCATCTCACCTTTGAAATGAAAATAGATCAGGATTCGCATGCTTTGGTCACCACACCTGGCGCAGGGAAATGGTACAAAACCAATCTTAAACAAGCATTTCAACATATTCATATACATGTCCAAGATGAGGCGATTTTCGAGTGGCTTCCTCAAGAGACGATGCTCTTTAATGGTGCGAATGCAAATTCAGAAACGATCGTACATTTGGACGCTGCTGCCAGTTTTATTGGTTGGGATATGTTGGTGATTGGACGGCAAGCACGACATGAAACCTTCTCGCAGGGTGCTTATCAAAATAAATTTCAGCTTTATCAAAATCAAAAAATATTGGTTGCAGACTGTTTAAATTTTAAAGGTAATGATCGTTGGTTAAAGTCTTGTTTAGGGATGAACGGTCATGCAGTGATGGCCAGTTTTTGGGCAGTGCCTCCAGAACAATACCGGTCAAATTTCTATCTTGATCAACATGTTGATCAAATTCGTGAATTAATCATGCGTATGAATATTAACGTCACATTGACGTTACTCGATTACGTCGTAACCGCACGTTATCTCGGAGATGATGTACGTGAGTGTCATGATGCATTTGCTGCAATTCGTGCAAAGCTTCGTCGTTATTGGTTTGATCTTGATGAAGAGTTCCCAAGAATTTGGCGCACATAAATTTATTCTTGTCATAGCAACATAGTTAAGTTGTTTTAACACAAACATTTGAGCACACATCTTGCATCAATATTTAAAGATAGTGAGGAAAGCATTATGGAACTAACACCTACAGAAAAAGACAAAATGCTGATTTTTACTGCGGGGCTTGTAGCGGAAAGACGCAAGGCCCGTGGTTTAAAGCTGAATTATCCAGAAGCAGTGGCTTATATTTCTGCCGCACTATTAGAAGGTGCACGTGATGGAATGAGTGTGAGTGACCTCATGCATTTTGGAACAACATTGCTAAAACGGGATGAAGTAATGGAAGGCGTGGCTGAAATGATCGCAGAGGTCCAAGTGGAAGCGACATTTCCTGATGGTTCAAAACTGGTCACTGTACATCAACCGATTGTGTGATGTCTGAGAGGAAAAATTAAATATGATTCCAGGTGAAATCATTACGTCCGATACAGACATTGAAATGAATGTCGGACGGGCAACGCTCAAAATGACGGTAGCAAATGCAGGGGATCGACCGATTCAGGTTGGGTCACATTATCACTTTGCTGAAGCGAATGATGCGTTGCAGTTTGATCGTGAGTTAGCACGAGGATATCGACTGAATATTGCGGCAGGTACAGCGGTGCGTTTTGAGCCAGGACAGAGTCGAGATATTGAACTTGTTGCACTCGCAGGTAAGCGTGAGGTGTATGGCTTTGCGGGTCGTGTTATGGGTAAGTTGGATTAAGGGAAAATAATAATGAAAATGTCACGCCGTGCTTATGCGGAAATGTTTGGTCCAACGGTAGGTGATCGAGTTCGTCTCGCGGATACTGAGCTGTTTATTGAAGTCGAGCAAGACCTCACTACCTATGGTGAGGAAGTGAAGTTTGGCGGTGGTAAAGTGATTCGTGATGGCATGGGACAATCACAACTGTTGGCTGAAGATGTTGCGGATACGGTCATTACCAATGCGCTGATTGTGGATTGGTGGGGTATTGTCAAAGCTGATGTCGGTTTAAAGAGCGGTCGCATTTGGAAAATTGGGAAAGCGGGAAATCCAGATATTCAGCCCGATATCACCATTCCACTTGGTGCAGCGACGGAAGTGATCGCTGGTGAAGGACAGATTCTCACCGCAGGCGGTGTCGATACGCATATTCATTGGATTTGCCCGCAGCAAGTTGAAACCGCACTGATGTCCGGTGTGACCACCATGATTGGTGGTGGTACAGGCCCTGCGGCAGGGACTTCTGCAACAACAGTGACACCGGGGCCTTGGCATATTGGGACAATGCTTCAAGCCATAGATGATTTACCGATGAATATTGGTCTACTCGGTAAGGGAAACCTAAGTCAGCCCGACCCAATTCGTGAGCAAATTCGTGCAGGGGTAGTAGGTTTAAAGCTACATGAAGATTGGGGTTCAACCCCTGCAGCGATTGATACGTGTCTGACCGTTGCCGATGAGTTTGATGTCCAAGTGGCGATTCATACCGATACCTTAAATGAAAGTGGTTTCTTGGAAGAAACCCTCGCTGCATTTAAAAATCGTACCATTCACACCTACCATACCGAAGGAGCAGGCGGTGGACATGCCCCTGATATTTTAAAAGCCATTGGTCAGCCGAATGTGTTGCCATCTTCCACCAATCCAACTCGTCCTTATACCATCAATACCATTGATGAGCATTTGGATATGCTGATGGTTTGTCACCATTTAGACCCTGCGATTTCTGAAGATGTGGCTTTTGCGGAAAGTCGTATTCGCCGTGAAACCATTGCTGCAGAAGATATTTTGCAGGACTTAGGTGCCATTGCCATGATGTCATCAGACTCGCAAGCGATGGGGCGTGTCGGTGAAGTGGTGATTCGTACGTGGCAAACCGCGCATAAAATGAAAGTGCAGCGTGGACCTTTAGAGGGTGACAATGCGACACATGATAATAATCGTGTAAAACGTTATATCGCTAAATATACAATTAACCCTGCAATTACGCATGGTTTAAGCCATGAAATTGGTTCGGTGGAAGTAGGTAAACTTGCTGACTTGGTACTGTGGAAGCCTGCATTTTTTGGGGTAAAACCGTCGATGATTATTAAAGGTGGCATGATTGCAGCTGCGCCGATGGGAGATATTAACGCTTCGATTCCAACACCACAGCCTGTGCATTATCGTCCGATGTTTGGGGCAAATGCGCGCGGTGTGCATAACACCTGTATTACGTTCTTGTCACAAGTCGCGATTGAAGCAGGCGTGCATGAAAAATTGGGTCTGAAAAAGTTGATCAGTCCATGTAAAGGTACACGCGATATTCAGAAGAAAGATATGAAACTGAATACCTACTGTCCTGTGATGGAGGTTGATCCTGAAATTTATGAAGTGCGAGCAGATGGGAACTTGCTGACTTGTGAGCCTGCGGAAGTATTACCGATGGCGCAAAGGTATTTCTTATTTTAATTCTGGAAGCCCCATTTCAGGGGCTTTTTATTTATAATAAAATTATATACATATATAAAAAGAGGGTGGTATGGGCTTTTCTTTTCTTTCTGATGAGTCAAAAAAAACACTAAATAAGTTATTCGAAGTATCCCAAGGGAAACTAAAGTGGGAAGAGGAAGAATTGAAGAGATGGGCACATAGTGTTAGATCATTAAAGAGTTTTTTCTCAGAAGAGAATTTAATTTACCTTGAAGAGAATCTAAATGAAACTAAGAAGTGGAATGCATTTGATTTAAGTCAGCTAAGCGAAAACATAATCTCAGATGATCTAGCATTTTTAAAATATGGAGCGTTGACTTTATTTGTATATTTAAAAGAATGGGAATTTAGACGTGGAATTAAAGAAAATGAACAAGAGAATCCTATAGTAAGAAATTTTTATAACTTTATTTATACTGAAAAAAATCAAAAATATTTAGAATTCAAAACACATTATGATTTTGTGGATGAGCTTCCTTTTATTATTTGTGGAGAAATTTACAGCAACTCTAAATTAAATGAAATTAGAAAATTTTTAGAAGAAAAAGATTTTAGTGACTATAAGGCTTTGATTAAAGAATCAGAGAAGGCATCTGATTTGATCAGCGGTTGGAATTCAACATTTGATGTGAAAATTTATGAAGTCAAAGAATTAGAAAAAAAGTTAGAAAGTTATAAGACAACTTATGATTTTGTTCTTTTAAATGAAGGTTTTAAGAATCTTTATGATCAAAAGAAAGACGATTTAAAAAATCCAGAGAGTAACTATAAGTGGCTGTTCAGATTTATTTTGGCTATACCAGTTTTGGAAATTATTTTTTTTGGGTGGTTGATTGCCAATCAAATAGAAATAAATAGTGTAGCAATATGGTATATGGTTGTACCTTCAATTTCACTGATCTTATTTTTGTTCTATTTCTATAGAATTAACTTGCAAGAAATTCGTTCAATCAAGTCTCAGATGATGCAACTTGAACTCAGAATGGCATTGTGTCAGTTTATTCAAAACTATGCAGATGATTCAGAAAAATTGCATAAGAAAAATGAAAAGGGTTTTGAGAAATTTGAGAATATTATCTTCTCACCGCTTGTTTCTTCAGATGACAAGATTCCAACCACTTTTGATGGTATGGAGCAATTGGCGAAATTAGTAAGTGAATTTAGGAAGTCTTAGTGTTGGATTAGTTTGAGTAAACAGCCCATCTTTTTTCCTGAGACTGATTTAAAAAATGTCTAATCATGACTTCAGTTTCAGGAAAAAGTGGTTGTGGAAGCTCATCAAAACTAAACCATTCCCAACGCTCAAAAATCTCAGGTTCTGTCATGCAAATTTGAGTTTTTAAACGTTCATCTAAAAGTTGATAAATCGTTCCGAACGTAACTTTTACTGCCTCAGAATCTTGATCAATGATCGTATTTAAGGGTTGAATAGACTCAATATATTGACTCAGATCTAAAGCAGTTTCCTCTAACAATTCGCGTACTGCAGCATCTTCAACTGATTCATGCGCATCCATTTTTCCACCCGGAAAACACCATGAGGCAGGTTCATCAATTTTGTTTCTATAACCCAATAGAACTTTTTGACGTTGATCAATCAACATGATGCCCACGCCGATGATGGAGTTGCTTTTAATATTCATGATTGTGCACATCTAGCTGCTCTGTGTTCTAAAAAGTACAACAGCGATATGACAACGCTAACTTTCAAATGTTTCAAAACATGTAATTTAAATAAAAAATCATTCACATTTATAGGGGATTTTACCTATCACTATAGTGAAGAAAACCTATTTTATTTCTCTAAAACCTCTATACCAGTGAGAAAAAGTCAATATTTCTACAAGATAATCCCTTAATTCAACATAGATTCATCCTTATATTTCCCTGCCTCCTTTCAAGACTAGATTAAGACATGCGCTAGACGATTTAGAACATCGCCAGCAAGGAATTTAGCAACGAGGGGGATGCGGTAAATGGTAAGGAAATATCTAACTTCTGTGGCATTGACCATATGTCTTTTCAGTAGTGCAAGTTTAGCGCTTGCCGCTGAAAATGGCGGAAGTGCTTATCCTGATGGGACAGAGAGTTTTTTTGGTGGAGCAATGCCGCCACCTGGGATGTATCTCGTCAGTTATAACCAATACTACAACGCAGATAAATTTAAAAATGATCATCCAGTATTTGATGATTTTAAAATTGATACTTTTGCCACAGTTGCTCGTGGTGTCTATGTCAGTGACAAAACATTTTTAGGCGCGACATGGGGCATGCATGCATTCCTTGTATATGCACATGCAGATCTTACATTAGGTGGTCGTCAAGATGATCACATGTCAATGGGTGATCTCATTATCGATCCATTCTTATTGGGTTGGCGTAAAGGGGATTGGCATGTGGCTACAGGTATCGACTTTTATATTCCAGTTGGCTCTTACAACAAAAATAGACTCGCGAATATTGGACGTAACTATTACACCATTCAACCAATTATCTCGACCACATACTTAAATAAACAAGGTATCGAAGTCAGTACAAAGTGGATGTACGACATCAATTTCGAGAATAAGGATACCAAATATGAATCGGGCAACGCTT
Source organism: Acinetobacter sp. 25-47-122 (assembly GCF_056779695.1). NCBI lineage: Bacteria > Pseudomonadati > Pseudomonadota > Gammaproteobacteria > Moraxellales > Moraxellaceae > Acinetobacter > Acinetobacter sp. 25-47-122. Next base: position 158,122 of record NZ_JBWYIJ010000010.1, on the reverse strand, counting down.
TGCATGTCGATTACTTAGTTGCGAAACACATGGGACCTTTGGCAGTTGGTGTTGGTGGTTACGTACATCGTCAGCTTGAAGGTGACTCAGGTGAAGGTGCTGTTTTAGGTGATTTTAAAGCTAAAGCAGCCAGCATAGGTCCGCAAGTTCGCTATCAATTTCCTAAAGGATATGCAATCGCAGCGAAATATCAAAAAGAATTTGATGTTGAAAACCGACCAGAAGGTCAGAAGTTCGCAATAGATATCACCATCCCATTTTAAAACATTGTTACCTAAACATTAGAGCAAGCATATAGAGGTAAGGCCATGAAAATTGAGAATCAAGAATATGCAGCAGGCAGTGCTGGAGCTGTCGATTATTTAGTGGTGAATGAGTTTTCAGGCGGTATTGTGGGACCAAGCCAACGTATGCTGGGACCTTTAAAAAATGGTGGAACGTTAAAAACAGGCACACCGCCTGGCTGTTGGGGTCCAATGATTACACCTGCATTCCAAGGTGGTCATGAAGTGACACTCCCTGTCTTTATTGAAGGTGCAGAGGTGGGTGATGCTGTCGCTTTAAAGATTAAGGATATGCATGTCACTTCTACAGCAACCTCATCGGGTGTGATGCAATTTGTTGAAGGGCGTTATAAAGGCGATCCGTTTGTTGCGAAATACTGTGAAGCATGTGGTACAGAGCAACCGGCAAGTTATGTAGAAGGAATTGGTGAAGATGCGATTCACTGTAAAAACTGTGGTGCAGAAGTCAGTGCTTTTCGCTTTTCACATGGTTATGTGATTGTGTTGGATGAAGAAAACAAAGTGAGCTTGACGGTCAATCAAGAGATTGCCAACAAGTTAGCAGGCAATGCCAATGAGCTTTCTGCACTGCCTGAACATGCAGCGCAACATTCAATCTTGTCGCTTGCACGTGCTGATATGCCTGGGGTTGCTGCGCATATGCGTCCATTCCTCGGAAATATTGGTACGACACCTTCACGTGACTTACCAGACTCTCACAACTGCCACGACTTTGGTCAGTATTTGATTGATGCACCGCATAAATTCGGAATGACTGAAGAAGAACTTATCGCAGCCAAAACAGACGGTCACATGGATACCAATTCGATTCGTCCAGGCTGTATTTTGATTTGTCCTGTGAAAGTACCAGGTGCAGGTGTCTACATGGGAGATATGCATGCGCAACAAGGTAATGGTGAAATTGCAGGACATGCCACGGACGTTTCAGGCGAAACAGAATTACAAGTGGAAGTGATTAAAGGCTTAACCATTGATGGTCCAATTTTGCTTCAAGCACCAGATGACTTACCACCAATGGCACGTCCATTTACCAAGGAAGAGCGTGAAAAAGTGAAAGCTTTAGGTGCACGTTGGGGACAAACTGAAATTGAGGAAAGTGGTCCAATCACATTTATGGGAACAGGTAAGAACCTCAATGATGCAACGGACAATGCTTTAAATCGAGCGGCAAAAGTCACAGGTTTAAGTGTGGATGAGGTTATGAACCGTTGCACCATCACAGGCTCTATCGAAATCAGCCGTTTACCAGGAATGGTACGTGCAACCTTCTTATGCCCAATGCCAATTTTAGAAAAATTGGGGATCGCAAACTTAGTTCGCGAACATTACCAACTTTAATTCATCACGTGAACGGCGGTTGATTCAGATGATTCAAACGCTGTTCGCAAATAAGCATGAAATTTACTGAACTTAAAACTTAGAAACGAGAACTTGAACAGGAATGTCATATGAACAGTAATGCAAAACTCCGTTGGGGCGATTTATATCCAGAACTTGGTATTGAGCCGATTCCAACCGAACCATGTATTTCGCCAGAGATCTATCAAGAGGAAATTGAAAAAGTTTTCTCAAAAGTTTGGCTGAAAGTGGGGCGTGTAGAAGAAATACCAAAGAAAGGCGACTACAAAGTTAAACGCTTAGATTTTGCTAAAACCTCAGTCATTTTAATGCACGGTAAAGATGGTGAAATTCGTGGATTTCATAATATTTGTTCACACCGTGGCAATAAAGTTGTGGTGGAGACTGGCAATGAAACTTTTGGTTCAAATAAAGCTGCAGTCGTGACTTGCCGTTTCCATGGCTGGGTTTACGATGCTAAAGGTGATTTGGTTAGTGTACCTGAAGAAGAAAAATTCACTTCTTGTTTTGATAAAGGTCATAACGGTCTTGCACCTATTCGTACCCAAGTTTGGGAAGGTTTTATTTTCATCAATTTGGATAATGATGGCACTCAATCGGTAGAAGAATTCTTAGGTGGTATGGGACAGCATTTAGGCGGTTATCCATTCCATGAAATGGAAGAATGCTTTGCCTATAACACAGTTCTGAACTGTAACTGGAAAGTCGCTCATGACGCATTTGCTGAAGCGTATCACGTGGCGACCATTCATGCAGGCTCTTTCCCGAATGTATTCGCATCAGGTTTACAAGAAGTGCAATTGTTTGGTGATCATCGTACTTGCGCTGTGTGCTTAACCAAAAATGCCAATCCAAAACCAGCGGCTGCATTGTCAGGTGAGATCACTGGCGCATCATTGGTGAATCACTATGAACGTGTTCAGCTACCTAAATCAGTCAATCCAAATGATCGTGATGACTTCTCGTTTGAATTATCTGTCATTTTCCCGAATATCTTGGTGCATGTGACTGAAGGTGTATGGTTCACCCATCAGTTCTGGCCGGTCGGTCATAACCAAACCCGTTGGGAGGGTCGCTATTACCTGCCTAAAGCGAAAACCTATTCAGAGCGTTGGGCGCAAGAGTTTGCACAAGTATTACAACGTAATGCGTGGTTAGAAGATACTGCCACCATGGAAGATACCCAAGAAGCACTTGAGTCTCGAGCGAAAAAAGTGATGCATCTACAAGACGAAGAAATCCTGATTCGTCACGGTTACCACGTTCTTGAACAATACCTGAATCGCGCATAAGGAGAATGCACATGTCAAACATCATTTCACAATTGCCAGCTGACTTTTCAAGCTTAGAACCTTATGTCGCGAAATGGGCTTTAGGGACATCGAAACAACGTCATGCAGCACGCTTAAATTCGACTACAGCTGAATTGCAAGCTTTTTACGATGCTATTTTGCCTGAAATGCGCAAGCTCCTTGCAGCACTTGACCAATACGCTTTAGGTACCTTGCCAGAAGAGCTGCACAAGTTGTACTGGTTAAGCCTGAGTTTTGCCGAAGTTGCTCCACATATTGAACTTTATAAAGGTTCAGTAGGTGTGCCATACGCCTTTGAAGAAAAGCGTTTCGTTTATGAAACTGGTGATGTAGTTAACGTTTAAAAGGATCTCGGAGATGAGCCAGCACAATCTAGAACAGCGTTTGCACTATCTGGAGACCTGCGAGGCGATTCGTAGCCTGATCGGTCGTTATGCAACAGCGGCTGATCAGCGCAACAATTCAGCCATTTTACAGCATGTATTTCATGAGGATGCCATATGGTGTGCAAATGGTTTTGGAGAATATCAAGGACGCCAAAATATCTTGAATGCATTGTCAGAGATTGCAGAAGCACAAGTGCTTTGGAGCTTACATATCATGGCGATGCCAGATATTGAAGTCATTGATCAAAATCATGCAAACGCGTCATGGATGCTTTGGGAAGTCTGTAATCTGGCAGATTCATCAACACAACAAAACCAACCAACAACCTGTTGTTTAGGTGGTTTTTATAAAACGGAAGTACGTCGGAATCAATGGGGTGAATGGAAATTTGATCGTGTCGAACTGAATCTGACCTTCAATCAACCTTATCCGAACACAGCAATATAGGCACTGTATCAGTACGGCCTAAGGGGAATTCAAGATGAGAAAAATCGCAATTATCGGTGGTGGACAAGCAGGCTTATTACTGGCGTTCTCGCTACTCGAAAATAAATATGATGTCACTTTATATGTAGATCGCCCTGCGGATGAATTGTTACACGGTCGTATGGTCAGTACCACGATGTTCTTCGCCAATACATTAGAGTTTGAACGCAAACTTGGTTTGAATTTCTGGGATGGTAAAGCCCATCATGGTCAAGCCATTCATGTAGATTTCCGTGGTCCAGATGGTTCAATTGCATTGCCACTTACAGGATTCTTGCATCAGAACAAAGGTATCGCGATGGATCAGCGAACCAAGTATCACCGTTGGTTAGAAGAATATCCACGCCGTGGTGGCAAGCTCATCATTCAAAATGTCAGTCCAGAAGATTTGGAAGTAATCACTGCTGAAAATGATCTGACGATTTTGGCGGCAGGTAAGGGCAATATCACGAGCCTATTCAAACGCAATGAAACACGTTCAGTGCATCAAACACCGCCACGTAAATTGGCTGCTGCACTCGTCGTAGGTGATGATTTGTGTGGTCCAAATAGTTGGCAAGGTCAACCCTCACAGACCTTACATTTCAACTTCGTGGCAGGTGCAGGTGAATACTTCAGCATGCCATTCTACAGCCATACGCATGGGCCATGTCGTAGCTTCCTTTTTGAGTGTGTGCCGAATGGACCCATGGATATCTTTGATGATGTCACCAGTGGCGAAGAAATGCTGCAACGCATGAAAGAAGCAGTTGCCAAAGTTACGCCTGACCAAAGTTTCCGTATGGTCGACAATATGGAATTAAGCGATCCAAATGCATGGTTGAAAGGTGCATTCCGTCCAGAAGTCCGTGACCCTGTTGCAACCTTAGACAACGGCGCGAAAATCTGGGGCATTGGGGATACTGTGATTGTGAACGATCCAATTGCGGGTCAAGGTGCGAACAATGCAACACGAATGGTTGAACATTATCTAGATGCTATTTTAGCGCGTGGTGATCAAGCATTTACTGCCGATTGGATGACGGAAGTCTTTGAAAAATTCTGGGAGAAATCAGGTCGATTTACCACAGAATTCACTAACTTGCTGTTAAATCCACCAAGTGAGAGCTTATTACAAGTATTAGCTGCAGCATCACAAAACCAAGCGATTGCAGATGACTTTATGGGGCATTTCAACAATCCATGTGGTTTCTGGCCAGCGGTAGATGGTGAAGCTGGGGCAAAAGAATACTTGTCACGTAAGGAGTTTCAACATGCAGCTGCCTGAATTACTTTGGCAGGATGTTGATCTGGCGGAAGCAAAATCGCTCCGTCAGGCATTTGGTGGCTTTGCGACAGGAGTGGCAATCGTCACTTGCTTAGACCAAGATCAACAACCTGTAGGGTTGACGATTAATTCCTTTAGTTCAGTGTCTTTAGATCCTGCATTGGTGTTATGGAGTTTAGTCAATCATTCTCCAAGCCGATCTATTTTTGAAAGTGCTGAATACTTCGCCATTAATATTTTAGGTGCACATCAGCAGGAAGTAGGTTTGAACTTCGCTAAGCCAATAGCAGATAAATTTCAGTATGGTACGTGGAATATTCAAGCTTCAAAAGCTCCTGTTTTAGAAGATTGTGTAGTGCAATTTATTTGTAAAAGAGCTCAACAAATTGAAGCAGGTGATCATCAAATTTTCTTAGGAAAAATTGAGCAATGTCGTCACAGTAATCAACGCCCACTGTTGTTTTGCAAAGGTCAATTTAATGAATGGCCTGAGTATAAGGAGGTTTCATGACAGACTTAAATGGCAAAGTGGTACTGGTGACAGGTGGTGCAACGCATATTGGTCAAGCCGTGGTGCAAGAATTAAAAAGCTTAGGCGCACAGGTCATTATTGCCGATATTAATCAAACTCAAGGACAGCAAGTTGCACAATCAACCCAAGCTCGGTACGAATTTCTAGATCTCGCTAATGATGAAAGTATTCGTACCTTAAGTGGAAAACTCACTCAGTTAGACGTCTTGGTTAACCTAGCGTGTTTGTATGAAGATCATGGATCTGAATCTACACGTCAAGATTGGCAAAATACTTTTAATGTGACCGTGTTTGGTCATGCAGCACTGGTCCAGGCATGTCGACCTTTGCTGCAGGCCAGCGTTGATGGTGCAGTAATTAATATCAGCAGCGTAAGCGCACGTATTGCACAAAAAGAACGCTGGGTCTATCCAGCATCTAAAGCAACTTTAGAACAACTCACACAAAGCATGGCGCTTGATCTAGCGCAAGATGGTATTCGTGTACATGCACTCTCATTAGGTTGGACTTGGTCAGTACCAATGCAAATGATCTCTGGCGGAGACCGTACCAAGACGGACCGCGTGGCAGGACGTTTCCATGTGTTAGGGCGTATTGCGGATGCAGAGGAAGTCGCACAAGCATTAAGTTTGTTGTGTAGCCCGAAAGCAAAATTACTGACAGGCAGTGTGATTCATGCCGATGGTGGTTATCACATTCTAGGTCCTGAAGCCACAGATTCGCCCATAGAGGAGTTAAGCCAATGAACATTAAAATGACCAATGTTGCTGAGAAATTTTTGTGTTCAACCTCTGATGTGGAACAGGGTGAGGGACTACAAGTCATCATTGACGGTTATCCGCCATTGGCAGTATTTCACTTAGAAGATGGCGAGTTCTATGTCACCGATGATACCTGTACACATGGTGATGCATCATTGGCAGATGGTGAAATTGATGGCTGTGAAGTGGAGTGCCCATTTCATGCAGGTGCATTCGATATCAAAACAGGTGAACCTTGTGGGGCGCCATGTACGATTCCACTGAAAACCTATCAATCCATCGTGCGTGAAGACAAAGTCTATTTGGTGGAGTGATGCCGATGTATAAAATTCAAATCGAAGGTCAGGGCACATTCAACTGCGCAGCGGATGATGTATTGCTCCGTGGTGGCTTACGTGAAGGGTTAGGCATTCCTTACGAATGTAATGCGGGTGGTTGCGGAACGTGTAAAATCGATGTCCTGTCAGGAGAAGTGGAAAATTTATGGGCAGATGCACCTGGATTAAGCGATCGTGATAAACGTAAAGGTCGGTTACTGGCGTGTCAATGTCGTCCTAAATCGGATTGCGTGATTAAGCTTCGTTTAGATGAAAAATGCGTACCCAAAGTGATTCCAAAAGTACAAAAAGTGAAGCTTAAACATGTGCAATTGGTGACTCATGATATTTTGGAAGTGCATTTGCAATCCGATGAACCTGCACAATTTATCCCAGGACAATATGCCTTAGTTTGGGTGAATCAAGAGTTACTTCGTGCCTATTCGATGTCCAATCTGCCGAATGACGACGGTTTATGGGTCTTCCAAATCCGCCGTGTTCCTGATGGTAAGATGACCAATGTACTGTTTGATGAACAGTTGCGTGAACAAGCAGAAATACAAATTGATGGTCCATACGGTTTAGCACATTTACAAGAACAACCTCGTCCGATTGTCTGTGTGGCAGGCGGTTCAGGTCTTGCCCCCATGTTAGCGATTGCACGTGGTGTTGCAGTCAATACACATTTGAAAAATCACAAAGTCTGGTTTTTCCATGGTGGACGTGAACAGCGTGATTTGTTCACTGAAAATCAATTACGTGACTGGACAGAATTAGGGGAACGCCTCAATTATGTACCTGCAACCTCCTCTGAATTCATTGAAGGTATCCGTTCAGGCTTTATTCATGATGTCATTCAAGATGTATTAGGTGAACAATTGATTGAGCATGAAATCTATTGTGCAGGTCCACCACCGATGGTGAAATCAATTGAACAAATGGCTCACCAAGCTGGTATTCCACAACAACAAATTCATTTTGATCGTTTTTTTTAATCGAACATATCATCTTTCTCCCGCTCAGGCGATGGTTAACCCATCGCCGGTACTGAGCGATCACGACACATCAAGACCATATTGACGATCTGTGCGATAGATTCAGTTCCTAACTTCTGACGAATATGAGTGCGGTGAATTTCTACTGTTTTATGGCTGATATTCAACATTTGTGCGATATGTTTACTCGAAAGTCCATCGACCAATAAATTTATAATCTCACTTTCTCTTGGTGATAAAGATTTCAATTTAATCATCTGTTCTTGACGTTTTTCTTCTTCAATAAAGTCTTGTTCAGCAAGTTGCAGACAGGCTTGGATTTGATTAAGCATATGTTGTGGATTAAAAGGTTTTTCTAAAAAATCAAATGCCCCAGCTTTCATCGCATTGACCGACATTGGAATGTCGCCGTGGCCAGTCATGAAAATGATCGGCATACGGGTTTTTTGTTGGTTCAATTGTTGTTGTAATTGCAAGCCACTCATTCCTCGCATACGAATGTCAAGAATCAAACATGCAGGCGTTTGCGGGCGCTGATAATTCAGGAATTCAGTAGCACTATTGAATGTTTTGGTTTCGAGTTGCACGGAATCGAGCAACCATGTGAGTGAATTACAAATGTCTTGATCATCATCTATCACATATACAATGGGCTCGGGAACATGAGAATTGGTTAAATACATTTTGTACGCTCCTGTGCTGCCAGAGAGATATTAAAAATAGCGCCGGACTCACCTTCACAGACCCATAAATAACCATGATGGTTTTCAATGATGCTTCGAGACAGAGTTAAGCCAATACCCATGCTGTTGTTTTTACTTGAATAGAAAGATTCAAAAATTTGTTCTGGATTTTGCCCTTCGAGTCCAGGCCCATTATCGGCAATTGCAATTCGAGCATGTTGGTTATGTTGCCAAGTGCGGATATAAATGTCCCTTTCACCCTCAGGGTTAGTTTGTAGAGCATCGACCGCATTGAAGACGAGATTGATAATGACTTGGCTAAAGAGCGTTTCATCTGCTGATATAAAAATAGGCGAAACACTTAATTCATAATGGATGGTACATCCACCTTGATCTGCTTTAAGCTTAATCAAAGGATGTAACTCTTGAATAAGATGACTCACAGAATTAATCTGGAAATTCGCTTCGCCTTTACGTAAAAAGCTTCTCATGCTGTGAATAATGCCATTGACGCGATGTGTTTGATTTAAAGCAGCATTGAGGGCATCAAGAGTCTCTTGTGTGTTGGCTAAACCGTTTTGAATGCGAATAATACTACCTCCAACGTAATTGTTGAGTGCAGCCAGTGGTTGATTTAATTCGTGGGCGAGCGCTGTAGCCAGTTCGCCCATCGTTTTGCAACGTGACATATGACCAAGTTGCTTTTCACGAGCACGTGCTTTTTCTTCAGCCTCAATACGCTCAGTGATATCACGATAATTCACCAATATTCCCTGAATATCAGGGTGATCTAATAAGTTACGATAGGTTGCCTCGTGGTGTCGCCATTTTCCATTGTGGTGCAAGATTTTGTAATGAATCACACCAACTGCATGTTGTTCTGTTTTCTTAAATAGAAGCTGTCTGACTTTAATACGATCATCAGGATGAATTGCAGTTAACACATTCTTATTGAGTACAAAGCGATCCCGATAACCAAGAATACCTTGTAATGATGGGCTGGCATAAAGTAGTTTGCCTTGTAAGTCGAGAATAGCAATTCCATCTCCAGAATGCTCAAGCAGCATTTTGAAATATTGATCTTTAGACTGTAGAGCATATTGATACTTTTTGATTTCGCTGATGTTACGTACTAGAGCGAGAAGCTTTGGTTTATTTTCAATCTCAACTTTTTTAAGACATACTTCAACTGGAATATGACGTTGGTCTTGAGACTCTATTAACCATTCAAATGTGATTGCTTCGTCTTTTGTAGTGGCGGCCTGTTGAACTTTTCGGAGTGCATGATGCAAATCAAAACCATGTTGAAAAGCACTGATCTTTTCAACGTTCATTTGTGTCAATTCAGATTTACTATATCCAGTAAGTTCTACAGCGGCTTCATTGGCATCCATAAATTGGACACTGCCAATATCATGTACAAAAATTGCATCGCCCGCTTTATCAAAAATAGTTTGATAATATTGTAAGCTGGTCATTGTAGGTCCTTACCTGAGATGGCTTCCGGCTATCGGGTATAGGGTGAAATATCGTCACTGATAAATCATTTTTTTTATAAGTAAATACTGCATTAAGGGGCAGCATCTTGCAATTAGACTTAGGGTCTAATTACATACTTTTAACATATAAAAATATTCATGTGAAAAATTTATCAGTGATCAATGTTATGCAATTTAGATACCATGTTATTTCAACTGATTTAGGTGACAGTTACACGAGGAATGTTAGCTCAAAAAATATCATCTTTTTATCTAACGAATAAAATCAAACTTTATGCTATCTACATACAATCCTTTTTTGATTAGTCATTACACTGGATGAGGCATAGAATAAAACCCGTCAGTCCTACTCATTAAAGTGATATTTTTATGGCGTTCAGTTGGATTCTCTTTACCCTCATGGCTGCTTTTATGCAGGCTTGGCGCAATGCCTTTCAAAAACAATTGAGTACCACTGTCGATGTATGGGGCGTCACCCTTGCACGCTTTATCTTCGCCTTGCCTTTTGCATTGATTTATTTGAGTAGCCTTTATCACTTCTCACCTGTAACAGCGACTGTTCAATTTACGACAAAATATTGGGTTTATATTTTTATCGCAGGCATTAGCCAAATTTTAGCCACTGCATTGATGGTGCAGTTATTTAAACAAAAAAACTATGCCATTGGCGTGGGACTGGCTAAAAGTGAAGCGATCTTAGCTGCAATCATTGGTGTTGCTTTTCTCTCTGATCATTTGTCATGGTTGGCATGGTTTGGTGTCTTGCTAGGCGCTTTTGCGGTGTTTCTGTTGAGTCGGGGACATGGTTTTACTGGATTTTCATCCAAAACACTGATGATTGGCATCGGAAGTGGTTTGTGTTTTGCTATCACTTCACTATTGGTCAGAGAGGCCAGTCTTGAACTAACAATGTTGCCAACAATTCATCGCGCTGCATGGGTATTACTGTCGGTGATTGGCTTTCAATGCTTGAGTATGCTTTTGTATCTGAGCTTATTCAGTCGTCAAACGCTGCTGGCGATGTGGCAACGTCTAGGGCTGACCTTTAAAGTCAGTGTATGTAGTTCTATGGCATCTCTCGGATGGTTTACTGCCATGAGTATGATGAGTGTACCAGTGGTGAAAACACTCGGTCAGATTGAGATTTTGTTTAGTTTGTTGATCTCCGCTTATTTCTTTAAAGAAAAGTTAGCGAAAGCCGAACATTGGGGATTAGCCTTAGTTGTAATTGCAGCAATCTTGGTGATCTGGGCTTAAATATTTTTAGAGATCATCAAATATTATTTAATAAGAAAGAAGGGGATGCACCAATAGATTTCATGTTGGCATGAATAATGCTTAATTTTGATGCGTAAATGGATTGATGTTTACAAGACATTTCGCGAGTTGAAATTAAAGCAAAGTATTCAAGCGACAATAGGAAAGGCATGAAAATCTATACTCAAAGAATAGAAGCAGTGACAGAAGATCAAGCTTTCGAAACTGTGCAACTCAACTTTGATACACGACAAAAGAGCCGTTTTCGTGCAACTTTAGTTTCAGGGTGCGATATTGGTGCAGATTTACCGCGCACAGGCATTCTTCGCGGAGGATCATTTATTGCAACTGAAACAGGTGACTTACTGCGTGTGGATGCATTGCCTGAACGCCTGATGTGTGTCCAAGCTTCATCTGAATTTGAGCTTTTGAAAGCAGCCTATCATTTAGGGAATCGTCATGTCCCTCTTATGCTCACGCCTAGTGCACTATATTTTGAACCTGATCATGTCTTAGCCGAAATGGTCCAAGGATTGGGTTTAATGGTCACGGAAGTGGATCATCCATTTGAGCCAGAAAGTGGTGCTTATGCTCAGCATGCACATGATCATCGTTTAAGCCCAATCAAAGCGATTCATGCTCATGCGCATCACTAATGCAGCTCACTTACTCAAACTGTTAACTTTGTCCTCTACAGCTTTGCCTGTAGGCGCTTATTGCTATTCGCAAGGTGTTGAAAGTGCGATCGATCAAGGTTTGATCCATGATGAGCAATCCAGTATTGCGTACTTCGAAGAAGTTCTGGAAATGCTTTTGGTTCGTTTTGAGCTACCTGTATTGAAGCGTTTGATGCAGGCCCATGATAATGAACAGCAGTTTAATCATTGGGCGCAGTTGTATCGAGCCAGTCGTGAAAGTCGTGAGTTATTGGCTGAATCGCAGCAGTTGGCATTTTCCTTGAACGCATGGATTAAAGATGTATTGAAAATGCCCGTTACGGTAAAAAAACAACTTGGATTTGTACCCGTATATGCTCAGTTATGTGGGCGATTGGATCTGAATATCGAAGATGTTTTAACGGCGTATACATTTACTGTTTTAGAAAACCAAGTACTTGGCGCAGTCAAAACTGTGCCGCTCGGTCAGATGAGTGGTCAACGAATTTTGTGGCATTTACATGGTTTAGTCCCAGATGCCATAACGCATGCAATGTGTATAGAAGATCATCAACTCAGCAGTGCCTTACCACAATATGCCATGCTCAGCATGTCCCATGAAACACAATATTCGCGTTTATTTAGATCTTAAAAATTATCATAAGGAATCAATCATGTCAGAACGTTCTCCTTTACGTGTCGGAATTGGTGGACCAGTCGGATCTGGTAAAACAGCACTGACTTTAAATTTATGCCGTGCATTGCGTAATAAATACAATATGGCGGTGGTGACCAATGATATTTATACAAAAGAAGATTCCAACTTCTTAACTCGTCATGAAGCCATGTCACCCGATCGTATTGTGGGGGTGGAAACTGGCGGTTGCCCTCATACGGCTATTCGTGAAGATGCCTCAATCAATTTGGCAGCGATTGATGACTTATGTGAAAAGTTTGATGGTCTAGAGTTAATTATCATTGAAAGTGGTGGTGATAATTTGGCAGCAACGTTTAGCCCTGAACTGTCTGATCTGACACTATATGTGATTGATGTTGCTGGTGGTGAAAAAATTCCACGTAAAGGCGGTCCAGGCATTACCAAGTCTGACTTACTGATTATCAATAAAACAGATCTGGCGCCAATGGTTGGAGCGAATTTGCAGGTGATGGATCAAGATGCCAAGCGTATGCGAGGAGATAAACCGTTCTTGTTTTCAAACATGAAAACTGAAGATGGTTTAAACGAGATTATCAGTTTTATTGAAAAACAAGGTTTATTCAAAGCTTAAACAAGAGGGCTTAAAGGATGAAACAATGCAATAAATTCGGTCTATTCATTCTGGCAAGTGTTCCGAGCCTTGTAATGGCACATCCAGGCCATCATCACCATGATGCTAATTTTTGGGCGGGCTTCATTCATCCGTTTACAGGATTGGATCATTTGATGATGGCACTCAGTTTCGGCGTTTTGATGTGGAGCATGTCTAAAATTTGGAAGATGATTGGGGCATGGGGCTTGCTTACAGCGCTTGTTGCTGGATTCAGTTTAGGTGCGCATGGAATTATTCCTAATGGCGTTACAGAAATTGGAATTGTAGGTTCATTGTTCATCTTAGCTGTAAGTTTATGGACCAAATCGAACAGAATTTTCCCAATTGCAGCAGTGTTTCTATCAGTTTTTCATGGTTCAGCACACGGAGCTGAATTAGCGATGAATGGAAATGTTGGCATTCAGATTTTAGGCATGATTACTGCCATGGCAATGATTTATGCTCTTGGACTGGGTTTAGGGGCATTGATGGTGAAATTTGTTCCACAAGGTAAAAAGATTGTAGGTGCGCTAGCAGCATTGGTTGCAGTAATTGGTTTAGCGTGATCAATCTTGACAAAAAAAACTCCGCAAGCGCGGAGTTTTTTATTTACTAGGGTAATCAGCTACCATTCGCAAGACTTTCAAGCGCTTCCCAGCGTTCTAATTTCTCTAAAAGTAGCTCATCAATTTCAGTAAGTCGAATTGAAAGTTGAGTTGCTTTGTCACTATCTGACACAAATAAAGAACCATCTGCTAAAAGTGCATTAATCTCGGCTTGTTCCTTTTCCAAAGCTTCCATTTCAGCAGGAAGTTGTTCTAAAGCACGCTGATCTTTATAGCTTAGTTTAACTTTTTTAAATGCGGGTGCAGGGGCTGCTGCCGCTTCAGCCTTTGCGGCTGCTTTTTTCACCGCAGATTTCTGATCGACTACAGTTTGATCAGGACGTTGCATGAGGTAGTCTTGATAACCACCGACATATTCATCGATATTGCCTTTGCCATCGAATACCCAAGTTGAGGTCACGACATTGTCCATAAAGGCACGGTCATGCGAGATCAACAATAAAGTTCCTTTGTAATCACTGAGCATCTCTTCAAGCAGCTCAAGCGTCACCATATCCAAGTCATTGGTTGGCTCATCCATCACGATGAGGTTCGATGGTTTAAGCAGTAATTTCGCTAATAAAATGCGGTTACGTTCACCACCTGAAAGGGCTTTTACAGGTGTACGAGCACGCTCAGGGGAGAACAAGAAATCTTGTAAATAGCTATAGATATGACGACGTCCGCCATTGATATCGACAAAGTCTGACCCTTCGGCCACGTTGTCTTTTACCGATTTTTCAAGATCGAGCACGTTACGAAGCTGGTCAAAATAAGCCACTTCGAGTTGTGTCCCTGTTTTGACCGTACCTGAGTGTTCTTGTTGACCCAAAATTGCTTTGATTAGCGTGGTTTTACCGACACCGTTATCGCCCACGAGACCAATACGATCTCCACGCAGAACCAGTGCATTAAAATCTTTGATAATTGGAGTGTTGTCGCCAAATTGCACACTGAGGTTTTCAATTTCGAAGACCACTTTGCCTGAACGTTGAGCATCTTGGGTAGCCATGCTCACTTTGCCTTGCTGCGAACGGCGGGCTTTAGATTCTTCACGTAATGCTTTTAAGGCACGTACACGACCTTCGTTACGGGTACGACGTGCTTTAATGCCTTGACGAATCCAAACTTCTTCTTCTGCTAGCTTTTTATCGAACAGCGCATTTTGTTTTTCTTCAGCTTCCATCTGTGCAGCTTTGAGTTCGAGGTAACGTGAATAGTTCCCTTCATAACTGCGTAAGATGCCACGATCCAGTTCCACAATACGTGTAGCAATACTGTCTACAAATGAACGGTCATGCGAAATGAAGAGTAATGTTAAATTATTTTGATCGAGTAAGAATTTTTCTAACCACTCGATACTTTCAACATCTAAATGGTTCGTTGGTTCGTCGAGTAACAAAACATCAGGTTGGGTGAGTAGTGCGCGTGCAAGAAGCACACGACGTTTACGACCACCTGAAAGATCAGCTAAATCAGCATCAGGATCAAGTCCCATTTTACTGAGGATTGAATTCACTTTAGTTTCAAGTGCCCAACCATCTAATTGATCCATTTTATGTTGCAAGTTACCCATGCGATCGCAAGCTTCCATATCGCCGAGTACACAAGCTTCGCTTGCTTCGTGATAAGCTCTAAGAACAGAAGCTGCTTCACCTGCGCCATCTGCCACAATATCTGCAACACGTCCCGAGTCCATTGGCACGTCTTGAGCCAGCATAGAAATGGTAATACCATTTTGCAGGGAAACTTCACCAGCGTCAGGCAATAAACTTCCATCAATGAGTTTAAGTAAAGTAGACTTACCCTCACCATTACGGCCAATCAAACACACTCGTTCGCCGCGCTCTAAACTAAAATTCGCGCCGTCGAGTAAGTACGGTCCACCAAATGCGAGTTGGACGTCCCTTAAGGTAATATAGGCCATAATGTTTCCTGAAATCCCCTGATGAGGACTTATAATGTCGAATCAAAAAAATCTAAATGAGCAGGCGTCATTTTCCGCACCCATAGAAGATTTGCAAGTCCGAATTGCATTTTTAGATGAATTAGTTGATCAGTTAAATATTCAAATTGCATTACAAAGCCGTGAAATCAGCGATTTAAAGAAACAAATGCAAATTTTGTATCAACGTGTTGAAGCTACTCATGCTGACGATGGTGTTGCTCCATTTGATCCAATTTTGGATAAACCGCCACATTATTAAGACGTGACATAAATACTGATTATTTATTAAGAAGTATGCGTAAATAGTTTGACCTTTGATATGAAGGTCGTTGTAATAGTCTTTTCACTTGCCGAATTCTGAATCTTATCCTATGAGCGCTAAAGTTGTCCTAATAGATCTTGAAAATAACATGCCGACTTCGACGTTATTTCGGGAGATTGTGCAACATTACACCACGACCTATCTATTTCATTCGAAAGGGAGTTTTCATTACAGTCTCACTGATTTAACTGAATTTTCGAGTTGGATTAGTAGTGGTCAAATTGTCATTTTAGAAATGCTTGAGGCAAAAGAAAAAGAATTTGAGTACGCTGTGATTGTGGGACAAATCTTGGCATTGGTTGAGCATGGCGCAGAGATTGATGTGATTTCCGCGCGAGACTGTAGCACGATGTTGGCTGACATGATGCGAGCTTCTGGTATTCAATGTAATTTGATACAGGTACAACCAGAGCAACCTGTGTCAAAACTCAAATACAACGTGCCTTCAGTTGAAACTATT
The DNA here is from genome assembly GCF_056779695.1 of Acinetobacter sp. 25-47-122. NCBI lineage: Bacteria > Pseudomonadati > Pseudomonadota > Gammaproteobacteria > Moraxellales > Moraxellaceae > Acinetobacter > Acinetobacter sp. 25-47-122. The sequence goes on along the minus strand of NZ_JBWYIJ010000010.1, from coordinate 141,660 downwards.
CGTCAAAATCATGATTTATTTAGAGTAAAGCAATATTGTGATGTTGTGGTTCGTATGGAAGGGAAGCCAAACACCTTAGCTAAGCTTAAAAACTCGATCGAGAATACGTTGAGAATAAATGACGAGCACAGCGCTAAATTGATTGGCATGCTCATTAATTTAAAGGTAATTAAAAAAGATGGTGAGCAAATTTCCTTTCGTAAAAAGGTATTAAAGCAGTGGGCTCAATTGGATATGAATGTTGATGAAGATGTAGTAGCAGACCACAAGCTTGGTCAGGTAGATGCGTTATTGGCGAAGCTACATATCGAAGCAAAAGACATTTTAGTTGAAGTTGAAGTTGAAGAGTCACAAGATATTCAGCACATTCAGAGTGATTTGTTTAAAAATTTCGAAAAAATAGATCCCGTCCAGCTGGAAGTCATCCAAAAATTGAATGCTTTAAAATCCGGAAAGCCTAAAGATATTTATGAACTGCGTGATTTATTAGAACAACTATTTCCAAAATCCGATGTGCGGTTATTGCTTAAGGAAATGATTGATAAGGGATATATTTACTGGAATGGGCATGAAGTTCTATATAGTCATGAGATGTTTCTGAATTAAGAATTATATTCTCTCATTTAATATTAATTTTAATTGATACGGTGATGACCAATGTTTGATCAAGTTTTTAATCGACTGAGTCGTTTGGTCTTTGTTGTTACCTTTTTTACGATTTCCATTTCTTTCGCAGGTCTAATGTATATTGATGGGTTATCCAATACGCTAGGCTTTAATGTTTCGTTGTTTGATTTGAACTTCTATGATTTTTTTATATATGTAGTCATTTCAGATAAATTTAATTTTTTTATTGTGTTTATCACATCCCTAGCACTGTCGATATCGTTTGTTTTGTACCCTAAAGCATTGATTTTTCTGTATGACTTTATGTATGTCTGTCTTTTTTCGATATGGTGTTTTTTAGGCGGATCAAAAAAAATTATTCCTTTTTTTGTTGTTTTTATATTCCCATTTTTTATTTTACCAATTTTAATTGTTCTACTTTTTCATAGTATTTTTCTCAAGCTAAAAGAAATAAAAGCTTTTGATGGCCATTTGTCTAATGTAAAAAAAGAATTGAGTGAAGATGAACAATATCTAAAATCTTCAAGTAGGAAAGAGGAAGGAAGTCATAATTTATTTAAATCATATTTGGTTTTTTTATTTGTGATGTTTCTGTTCATTAGTTGGTTAAGTTGGGTTATTCATATTGGTAAGCAAGGTGAAGTTCATGCCCAAAAATATTTAGATTCAACAGAATACAAAACATTATATTTAACTAATAATACTAAACGAAAAGTTATTATGGTTTCTAAAGTAAAGAATGGTTATATATTTGTTTTAAATGAAAATAATGAAAATAAAAAGAAAGCGTCATTTATACCTGATAGCGTAATTTGGAGAATTGACGCATTCTGAACTTGCCTTTTATATTCGGCTTATGCAACTCTAATATAAGAAGCAAAAGGTGAACTATGGAAAATGCTGGACTTTGGATAACGATTCTTATCGTTGTTTTTGTGCTGGGCTCGATCTTCGGATTACGTGTAAATCCAAGAGAAAAAGCTTTGGGGATCATGCGTGAGAAAGCGCGAAAAATGGGATTACACCCGCGTTTGATTGCTGCACCTTCATGGACCAATATTCCAATGGCATCAGAAAATCGTGCCAGTATGGTGGCGTATTACAGCGTTATCATTCCTGATGGTCGCCTACCTTTAATGCGCGCTTTGGTTGAAAATGAAAAACTCAATGTTGTTCACGGAAATGAGAAATTTAATGATTTCCCCATTGCATTAAAAGGGATTTATGCTATTGATATGCAGTCTAATTGCGTCGGTTTGTACTGGAATGAAGAAGAAGATCTTCACGCTACACAACTTGATGAAATGAAAGCACTTTTACATAAATTGGCTGAAATTTAATTTTTTTAATCTTATAGGAATAACGGTTCACTATGGCGAATGCTCCTAAGTCCACATCCAAAAGCGCTACAGCTCAATCGTCAGAAGCTGGAAAAAAACGTGCTTTAGTGATCGTCGAGTCGCCTGCTAAAGCGAAGACCATTAATAAATACTTAGGTTCAAACTACATTGTGAAATCATCTGTGGGTCATGTCCGTGACTTACCAACAGGTGCTTCAAAAAGTACGGAAAAGAAACCAGTAACACGTACCAAACAGACTGCTGAAGAGAAAGCTGAAAAAGCTCAACAGGCACTGATTAATCGTATGGGGGTAGACCCTGAGCACGGTTGGAAAGCACACTATGAAGTGCTTCCTGGTAAAGAAAATGTTGTTTCAGAACTGAAAAAGCTTGCTTCGCAGGTTGACGAGGTCTATCTCGCAACCGATTTGGACCGCGAAGGAGAAGCAATTGCTTGGCATTTAAAAGAAGTCATTGGTGGTGATGACTCTCGTTATAGACGTGTGGTTTTCAACGAAATTACTAAAAATGCCATTCAAGAAGCATTTAAACAGCCTGCTCGTTTAGACATTGATAAAGTCAATGCACAACAAGCACGCCGTTTCCTTGATCGTATTGTTGGCTTTATGATTTCACCACTATTGTGGGAGAAGATCGCACGTGGTTTATCTGCGGGTCGTGTACAGTCAGTTGCTGCGAAACTTGTGGTAGAGCGTGAGCGAGAAATTCGTGCTTTTATTCCTGAAGAATATTGGCAAGTTTTTGCAGATACCAAATCTAAAAAAGATGATATTCGTTTAGAAGCAGTCAAACAGTCAGGTAAGACATTAAAACTTCAAAACAAAGCACAAACAGATGCTTTATTGGATGTTTTAAAAGAAGCTGAATTTAAAGTTGCTGCCCGTGAAGATAAACCGACCAAAGTTAATCCGAGCGCACCCTATATCACATCGACCTTACAACAAGCAGCAAGTACTCGACTTGGTTTCTCTGTAAAGAAAACAATGACGATGGCACAGCGCTTGTATGAGGCAGGTTATATTACCTATATGCGTACCGACTCTACATTCTTGAGTGATGATGCGGTCAATATGGTACGTGGACATATCGAAACCGAGTATGGTGAAAAATATCTTCCTGCAAAGCCAAACCGTTTTGGAAATAAAGCAGGTGCGCAAGAAGCCCATGAAGCGATTCGTCCATCAAACGTCGCGTTGAAGGGTGATCAGCTTGCGGGCGTAGATCGCGATGCTCAGCGTCTATATGATCTGATTTGGCGTCAGTTTGTTGCATGTCAAATGACACCTGCTGAATATTTGTCTTCGACAATCTTGGTCGATGCAAACGGTGTAGAACTTAAAGCTAAAGGTCGTACTTTGGTATTTGATGGCTTTACGAAAGTACGTGGCCAGAACAAGTCGGATGATGATGTTTTACTGCCTGCTGTGAAAGTGGGTGAAGTTCTGCAACTTCAAAAGTTAGATCCTTCTCAACATTTCACTAAACCACCTGCACGTTTTACAGAAGCATCATTAGTGAAAGAGCTTGAGAAAAAAGGCATTGGTCGTCCTTCAACTTACGCAGCGATTATTTCAACGATCCAAGATCGTGGCTATGTGAAATTGGATAACCGTCGTCTCTATGCAGAGAAGATGGGTGAAATCGTTACAGATCGTTTGGACGAAAGTTTTAACAACTTAATGAATTATGCATTTACTGCAGATCTAGAAGGTCAACTGGATAAAGTTGCAGATGGTGAGCGTAATTGGAAAGAGTTATTAGATAGTTTCTATGGTGATTTTAAGAAACGTCTGACTACTGCACAGGGTGAAAATGGCATGCGCCGTAATCAGCCTGTTGAAGTTGATGCTGTGCATTGTAAAGAATGTGATCGTCCGATGCAGATTCGTACCGGTACCACAGGTGTATTCTTAGGTTGTTCTGGCTATAACTTACCACCGAAAGAACGTTGTAAAGGTACACTTAACTTAACGCCAGTAGAGTCCTTGGCCGCATTATCTGATGATGAGTCTGCAGAAACCGCAGATTTAATGTCGAAAAAACGTTGCCCAATTTGCGAAACAGCAATGGATAGCTATGTTATTGATGGTGGTCGTAAACTTCATATCTGTGGGAACAATCCAGACTGCGAAGGTTTTGAGCTTGAAGAAGGTGAGTTCAAAATTAAAGGGTACGATGGTCCAACAATTCCATGTGACAAATGCGATGGTGAGATGCAGTTAAAGACAGGGCGTTTTGGTCCTTATTTTGCCTGCACAAGCTGTGAAAATACACGTAAAGTATTGAAGAACGGTCAACCAGCACCTCCTCGTGTCGACCCGATTAAAATGGAACATTTGCGCTCAACGAAACACGACGACTTTTTCGTATTACGTGATGGAGCAGCAGGCTTATTCTTAGCAGCAAGTAAATTCCCTAAAGTACGTGAAACTCGTGCTCCTAAGGTTGCGGAATTGCGTACGGTTGCTCAACAGCTAGATCCAAAGTATCAGTTTATTCTGCAAGCGCCAGATACTGACCCTGATGGAAACCCAACTTTAGTGAAGTTTAGTCGTAAAAATCAAGCGCAATATATTGGTTCTGAAACGCCTGAAGGTAAACAAACGAAATGGTCTTTGATTTACCAAGATGGTAAATGGATTGAAGCTTAACGTTTAAATAACAGAAAATGCTGACTTAGGTCAGCATTTTTTTATGACATTAAATTTATTGTCTTACACATACTCTTGAGAGATTTTCTATTTCTGTATCAAATAGAATGAAATTCGCAATCATTTCTTTGTTATCGAGTTCTTTAATTAGTAATTTCACAGTATCAGGATCAGCTAAAGCTGATTTAAGGTTTAATTGCTCTTCAACTTGAGCATTGTCCATTTCAAATTTCAGTAATTTATTTTGATCAATTGTGAGTATATGTTCTTGTAAACTCCATTGAGCTTCAGATTGGGTATAAGCAATTGCTTTCTCGTTATCTTTAATAAAGGTCATTTGATTTTTTTCAAAATATTGACCATTTGGTTTGAACTCAGACACTATTTCGCTTTTCGCAGCATAACCCATGTAATCCATTTCTTCAGTACATTTCCATTTGGCTGAAAGTGCTGATAATTGAATATTTTCACTACTGTGTGAATTGGTTGCAGACGAGCTGGTAGCTTGATTACATACAAAAATGAATGTACACAGCACGAAAGTTTTTTTAAATATTTGATATTTTTGCATTGTTATACCGTTATTTTTTTTGGGGAATTGTAAGTTTATTACAATATATATAAGGGTTCTATTTGAAAAATTGAAAATCTCAATGTAATAAATAAGTATCTGAATTAATTTAAATATGAGAATAGCAATAAAGTATGCAGCAAAGGATAGAAACTTTTATTTTGGCTCCCGACTCTTTCAAAGAAAGCATGCCTGCTGAGCAGGTATGCATGATTATGAAAAATGCAATCCATAAAGTCTTACCCGATGCACAATGTATTTTGAATCCAATGGCAGATGGTGGTGAAGGAACCATTGATGCATTGGTCATGGCAAAATCAGGATTAAAAATCGCGTGCGAAGTACAAGGTCCATTCGCTGATCAGCGTGTCATGACTCATTTTGGATTAATTGATCAGGGACAAACAGCAGTCATTGAAATGGCGAAAGCCAATGGCATTCATTTAATACCACCTCATTTAAGAAATCCTTTGTTCACTAATACTGTAGGGACAGGGCAACTGATTGTCGCAGCTCTCGAATTCGGTGTGAAAAAGATTATCATCGGATTAGGTGGGAGTGTGACCAATGATGGTGGTGCTGGTATGGCGCATGCTTTGGGCGTGAAATTTATTAATCAATATCATGAAGCATTTGAGCCAACAGGTGGAAACTTAAACCAAATCGATTCCATTGATGTGACACAACTCGACCCAAGATTGACTAAAACAGAAATTGTTATCGCTTCAGATGTAAACAATCCATTATGTGGTCCACTTGGCGCATCGTATATTTTTGGTCCGCAAAAAGGGGCTACACCTGAAATGGTGCAAGTATTAGACCTTAACTTATCGCACTTTGCAGGGGTGGTAGAGCAGCAGCTTTTAGTCGATTTACGTCATCGATCTGGTGCTGGTGCAGCAGGTGGTTTGGGATTTGGTTTGATGGCATTTACAGGCGCAGATATTCGATCGGGTGCTGAATTAATCATTGAGGAAACTCAATTGGCTGAAAAAATTGCGCAAGCTGATTATGTATTTACGGGTGAAGGGAAAATTGATACTCAGACTCAATTTGGTAAAACCCCATTTGCCGTTGCTCAAGTCGCATATTGGCACAACAAGCCTGTATTTGCATTCGCTGGTAGAGTTGGTGAAGGGGTGGAATCATTGTACGAACAAGGGTTTCATCACATCTGTAGTATTAATCCACTGGATCAAAGTTTGTCAGAATCCTTGAAAAATGCAGTTCAGAATTTAGATTTAACGGTACAAAATATCGTAAGGCAGTATATCTAATTCTCTATGTAAGTGGGCTTTGAGGTTTAAAACTGAAGCGTGTTTGTATTTTCTAAATCTAGCTCTGTTAAACTATTGTTAATGTAAAATTGATGAGTAGCGATGAGTTTAGACAGCCTGATTGATGAATTAAATCTTCAACAAAAACAAGCTGCAACCACAGAAGCCTTACATAGTTTGGTGTTGGCGGGTGCGGGCTGTGGTAAAACCAAAACGATTGTGGCACGTGCTGCTTATCTCATTGATCAAGGTGTACCCGCCAATCAAATTCAAATTTTGACGTTTACGCGTCGTGCTGCCAGTGAAATCGTGGCGCGTGTCGAATTGGCACTCGGTGAACAAGCAAAAGGATTACGAGCATCAACATTCCATACTTTTTGTATGTACTTGCTGCGTCGTATACCAAAAGCTTTCGGCTTAGCGCAATTCTCAATTATTGATCGTGATGATCAACTCATGATGTTTCGTTTGATACGTGGTAAAGATGATAAGAAGAATCCCAATCAGCTCCCGAAGCCTGCTGAATTATGCGATCTGTATTCATATGCTAGAAATACGCGTCAAAAGCTAAGTGTTGCCATAGAAAAGCAAATGCCTGAATTCTTAGCAATGAAAGACCTGATTGCAGAAATCATGAAAGAATATGAAACTCGAAAGCAGGCACGTAGCTTTCTTGATTATGACGATATTCTTGCGATCGTGGCATCAGCTTTAGCACAGTCTGAGGGTCTAGTCGATTATGTGGCCTCGATTTGCAGACATATGCTTGTGGATGAAATGCAAGACACTAATCCATTGCAATGGGCGCTATTAGAGCCTTTAAAGGATCGAGTAAGTTTGTTTTGTGTCGGGGATGATGCTCAATCGATTTATGGTTTTCGTGGAGCAGATTTCGAAAACATTCATCATTTTAAAGAGCGTGTGCCAGCAGCACAGATCTTTAAATTAGAAAAAAACTACCGATCTACTCAAGAAATTTTAGATTTATCAAATTGGTTGCTTGATCAAAGTGAGATTAAATATGACAAGCGCTTAAATGCGTATCGAGGTACAGGCATAAAGCCTAAAATTCATATTTTCCCGAATGAGTTTGATGAAGCAAAATGGATTGCCATAGATATTAAAGAGCGACATTTGCTTGAGGGAAGTCCTTGGCGCGATCATATGGTTCTGGTACGTTCAAGCTTTGCAGCTCGTCATATTGAAGCAGCTTTCATTGCAGCCAATGTCCCATATCGGTTTATTGGTGGTATGAAACTTCTTGAAACTGCGCATGTTAAGGATTTACTGAGTTTACTACGGGTCATTGCCAATCCTTCAGACGATATTGCATGGATGCGGTTTTTGACGCTTTGGGATGGGGTCGGTGATGTTGGCGCAAGCCGTTTAGCGCAACAGTTGTTACAGGACCCTCAAGATGACGTCATTGCGGAAAAACTAGAAAAATTTGGACGTATTCCTGCTGAGGCTCTACTCATTATGAAGCAGTTGAATGTGTTAAAGACTGAAGTTCAAGCTTGCGTAAGCTTGGCAATTCAGGCAATAGAAATTCAGTTGAGTGAAAATTACAAAAAGGATTGGGGGCGTCGTCAAGGAGACTTTGAGTTGGTGAAACAGTTAGCTTCAAAACATACTCAGTTAAGTGAGTTTTTAGAAGCCTACGTGCTTGATCCAGTTTCAATCAGTGAAATCGAACGCCAGTCAGATACTGATGTTGTTACTTTGATCACGATACATTCTGCTAAAGGAACTGAACAAAAAGTTTGTTACGTGGCGAATGTGACACCTGGTCAGTATCCACATGCAAGAGCTCAAGGGGATTTTGATGAAGTTGAAGAAGAACGTCGTGTGCTTTATGTAGCACTTACCCGTGCACAAAATGAATTGATTTTAACCAAGCAAAATTTGGTGACGTGGGCAAGGGAACAAGTCGATGAGCAAGGACGAAAAGTTGAAAGCTATTTTCTTAATGATCTTTCAAGACATTTGTGTACAAGTGAAACACATTATAAAACCAGGCAGCAAACAGTTAAGAGTGCTTTGATTGAGCGACAGTCGATTAATTTAGATTTTGGGATTGATCTCGATTAAACTATCTAGATTGTTTCATACAAAAAGTAGAGTAGGCGCGTACTTTTTGGTTTTTTTGCCTATCTTCTTAAGGTTTTTTCATGAAAATTTTAGTTCGTAACTTAGAGCGCAGCATTACTGAAGCTGAGATTCTGGAGTTATTTCAGCAGTTTGGAACAGTAGACTCATGTACATTGGTGTTAGATGCTGCAACAGGAAAATCGAAAGGGTTTGCCTTTGTTGAAATGCCACATGGCCGTGAAGCTGTGAAAGCAATTAAGGGGCTGAACACCCGTAAAGTTAAAGGTGCAGGTATTCGAGTAAAAGCTGCAGACGAAAGGCCAGAAGCATAACTTGATGTCTAAATAAAGTAGGAGCAGTTATTGCTCCTTTTTATTTGTTATTTTATTTAATTTCACTAATAAATATAAATCTTTTTTAGCTTTTTTGACCGACTTTTGTACTTTCAAGAATTGACATATTTTTGAAATATATTTCTGTTATATATTAATATTTTATTAAAAACATACACTTAAAATCACATTTATATACAAATTATTGTGAATTATATCTTAATAATAGATTGAATAGGTTTGAGTGAAGTGTGTAGTATAAAAGCTCCATTATAAAACCCCAAAGGTTATAAAAATGTCTATTCAAGAATTAAATCATCTAGAAACAGAAATCGTATCAGGTGCAGGTACGTTAATCGGTGACACGCTTCAAAACGCATCAAACTTATTTTCGAGCACATTGAATGTTCAAGCTCCAATTTGGAAGCCACTGAGCCTAATTCCTGGTGTTGGTACAGTTCATCAAGCAATTGATGTTGGCTTCCTTGCGATTTCAGAAGGTCTTTACAAGGCTGGAACACTGTTAGGTGGTGATCAAGATCAGGTCAAATTTCATTATGACAATGAAAAAGGCGATGGGACTTATAATCCATTAGGAATTTTTAAGGGTATTGTTCGCTAATATAACCTCAGATTCATTCGAAAGGGTCAGCCATGCATTTGGCTGGCTTTTTTATTTAAGCAGTATGCATTAATCATCAAGCTTTCAATCAATTTTGTTGATCTAAAATTAATCTTTATTTTTTTCTTAAAAGCATTGCGTGATATGGCGTCAACATTTAAGTTGTATGACATAAATGTTGCTAGGAAGTTTTCATGTCTCGTGTTGCTCGTTTTCATGCAGATCGCACTAATCAAAAACTCTATTTTGCCCGTCTATCATGTCAGCAAGCAGAACAGACAGATCATATTCAACAAGCTCAAGCCCATCGTGAAGCGGCAGTCTTTCATTTGCATGGAGCGGTCTTGGCATTTTTGCAAGAGTTGGTGCGTTATTACCGTTTAAATGATTTTTCACCGACATTAAAATCTATTGAAGAGCATATGGCCGCTAAAGGGCAAATTTCTCCAGAAATCACCGTGTTACAGCATCTTGCAAAGGATGGTTTTATTGCAGAACTAAAGCGCGCTTATCGTATGTGCCAGTATGCACCTGAACCAAGTGCACCAGAACCTGAGGATGAGACTTCTTCAAATCTTATTATTAAAGTCACGCAGACACCTCAAGCGTGGTTGCCAGACACTCAAATTCTTCGAGAGTGGCATCGTGACTTAACCCATCTTATTGACGGTTTTCGTAACGAAATGGTTGAGTTTTAATTGTAATCATGACAGTTTTAAATGATTAGACTTGAAATATAAATTTTAGAACTTATATAAAATAGTCTAAGCAATGCAAAGTGCATTCAGCATTTTGCCACCATGTGAATCATGGAGGGTATATGTCTATAGAGCAATTGAAAGAATTATTCGGAACACAAGAAGCAATTTTAGAATTGGTGCAACTTGAGAATGGCGAGTTAGCGCTTCGTCACGCTGCATCTGAAGATGAGCCACTTGTGAAAATTCAATTTAATGATGAAGTGAAAGCTTTATTAGGTGATTATATGCCTTTGATTGCCCAACACATGATTCAGGCTGCGTTATTTGCACTTCTCGAAAAACAATCGAATGAATGGCATGCGGAAGTCGTAGATGAAAAACCACAGTTTTATAGCTAAGAAAAAACCGCGCAAATAGCGCGGTTTTTATTTTACTTAGTGAGAGGGTGCATGATGATGTGCGATTTCAATTTGATTTAGAATATGATTACTCATGTTCTTCGCCATTTCTTCCTTCGCGTAATACACTTCACCAATTTCATCTGCACGTATTGCTTCAGCTTCTTCTTTACTTTCCGCACAGATCAAAACTTGAATCTGTGGATTCAGAAGTTTGGCAGTATCTACAATCTTATGAATATCTAAAATATCCATCGGCGAGATAATTAAAAGCCTCGCATGTTGAATATGTGCTTGAATTAATACGCCAGGTTCTGTTGCTGAACCTGATACTGCAGCAATATCTTTTGCACGTAGTTTTTCAACAATTTCTCGATTTTCTTCAGCAATCACCACTTTGATGTTATTTTCCATCAGTGTTTTCGTTAAGCGACGTCCAACTTCTCCATGACCGACCATGACCACTTGATCGCGCAGGTAGTCCTGTGAGACCTCGTCAGGTAACATCGCCAATGGATCACCACTACGTTCAAGCAAACGAGCCAAATGCGAGCGCTCACGAATCCATTTCTGTACGGGTTCAATGGCTGAAAATAAAACAGAATTGAGCGAAATAGAAAATAATGCCCCGGCTAAAATCAAGTTTTGAGCTTCAGGGGTTAATAGTCCTATAGATAGACCGAGTGTTGCCAAGATAAAGGAGAACTCACCGATTTGAGCGAGTGAGGCACCTACTGTAAGTGCAGTATTTAATGGATAGCGGAAGAACAAAACCAGCGCCATTGCTGCTAATGTTTTTCCGATCATGATAATGCCAATCACAGCCAGAATGTGAAGTGGTTCTTCAACGATAATTGTTGGGTCAAACAACATTCCGACAGAGACGAAGAATAGGATGGAGAATATCTCACGCAGTGGTAACGTTTCTTCTTCAGCACGATGACTGAAGTCAGACTCTTTAACCACCATCCCAGCAAAGAATGCACCTAATGCCATTGAAACGCCAAAAACTGCATACGAACCATAGGCAATGGATACGGCTGCTGCAACCACAGTCAATGTAAATAGCTCGCGAGAACCTAAGCGTACGACAAACTGAATGATTTTAGGAATGAGCCGCTTACCTATAATCAGCATAAAGGCAATAAAGCCGGCAACTTTAAGTAAGGTTATTCCTAAAGTCACAAAGACATTTTGATCTGGATTGGCGCCTTCGAGTGCTGTTCCGCCGAGGAGTACAGCTGTAGCGGGTAATAAAACTAAAGCGAGCACCATAACTAGGTCTTCGACGAGTAGCCATCCCACAGCAATTTTTCCATTGACTGAATCCAGTAAGCCTCGGTCACCCAAAGCTTTCAGGAGTACCACAGTACTCGCACAAGATAAGCTTAAGCCAAACACCAATGCTGACCCAAAACTCCATCCCCATAGCATAGAAACGCCAATCCCGAGGATGGTGGCCACTGTGATTTGTAAAATTGCACCAGGGACTGCAATACGCCGAACTTGCATTAAATCTTTCAGTGAAAAGTGCATCCCGACACCGAACATCAAAAACATGACACCCAGTTCTGCGAGTTGATTAGCTAATGTGATGTCGGCGACGATACCGGGGGTTTTGGGACTAATAATAATGCCGGCAATGAGATAGCCAACGAGAGGGGGTAGACGTAAACGTGCGGCGATAAAGCCAAAAATAAGGGCTAAGCCAAAACCAACCGCAAGCAATATAATTAAATCTACATCATGTGGCACTAATCACCCCTTAAATATTTATAAATTATGAATTGGCTTTTGAGCTGTATAAGCACAAAAAATGCCAAACTGAGATTAAATTTTAACAACCTGAAGAAAAAAAAGGCAAAAAAAACGACCCAATGGGTCGTATTTTTTTAAAGAACTAAAATTATTTGATTTTAGCTTCTTTGAAGATTACGTGTTGACGGATTTTTGGATCAAATTTTTTGATTTCCATTTTTTCCGGCATAGTACGTTTGTTCTTAGTAGTGGTATAGAAATAACCTGTACCAGCAGAAGAAACTAGGCGAATCTTATCACGCATTTTCGTTGCTCCTTAGATCTTTTGACCTTGAGCACGTAGGTCAGCAACAACCTTTTCGATGCCCAATTTGTCGATAATACGCATACCTTTAGTAGTTAGACGAAGACGTACGAAACGTTTTTCGCTTTCTAACCAAAAACGGTGGTGGTGCAGGTTCGGCTCGAACCGGCGCTTAGTTTTGTTGTTGGCGTGTGAGACGTTGTTACCAACGACTGGACGCTTGCCGGTAACTTGGCAAACCTTAGACATGGTGTAACTCCATTGATTTAGCCAACAGCAAATCTGTATGGCCAGTCAAAATAAAACGGATTGAATTCATTCAAGGGGCGTTTTATATCAAAAATACGCTTAAAAGACAAGCGAAATTGATAAAAACAGGGCATGACCTGTTGTGATAGATCATGCCTTGATCATTTAACGAAGAAAGGCTTTACGGATAAGACTAGGGATCGGTCTATTAAACGGAGGCAGTACGTATTTCAAGCTGAATAGCTTTGGAATAGACATGACTGAGCGTTCATTTGATAAACTGAAGAAGCCTTCGGGACCATGGTATCTGCCCATACCAGATGCACCAACGCCACCGAAAGGTAGATCATCTTGTGCAACATGAGTAACAACAGCGTTTTGACCAAAGTGTCCAGAGTGAGTACGTTGCGAAACGTATTCTGCTCGAGCATCGTTAAAGTCGAAATAGTATAATGCAAGTGGACGTGGTCGGTCATTAATAAACTCGATAACTTCGTCTATTTGATCATATTCTAAGATTGGTAAAATTGGACCAAAGATTTCGTTCTTCATAATTTCCATATCAGGGCTGATATTGGTCAGAAGGGTTGGCGCTATTTTACGTACAGAAGCAAGCTCTTCTTTTAATGGGTTAATTTCAGTGACTTGAGCACCATTTTGAATCGCATCTTCTAAGTAACCTTGTAAGCGTTTATTTTGCTTATCGCTCACTATAGAGGTGTAATCTTGGTTGTCACGTAATGTTGGATACATCGTTTTCGCAACAGTTTCAAACTGGTGAATAAACTCTGAAGTTTTACCACGTGGTAGGAAAATATAATCTGGTGCGACACAAGTTTGACCCGCATTCCACAATTTACCGAATGCAACACGCTCCGCGACATCCTTTAAGTCAATTGAAGGGTGCACGATAACTGGTGATTTACCACCAAGTTCTAGAATAACTGGAACTAAGTTTTCAGATGCTGCTTTCATCACAGTCTTACCAACATTGGTAGAGCCTGTGAAGACTAATTTATCAAATGCAAGATGACTGAATGTGTCAGAGATTACGCCACCACCTGTAACAACGGCAACTAACTCTTGTGGGAACGCTTCAGATAAAGCATTTTGTAATACATAGCCAAAGTTATGAGAGGTGCTTGAAACTTTAATCATGGCATGGTTGCCCGCTGCCAATGCACATACTAATGGGCTAATCGCCAATAATAAAGGGTAGTTCCAAGGGGAAATGATACCGACAACACCTAAAGGTTGATACTGAACCCAACCTTTTGCAGGTTGATGTAAAATACCGATATGGCGTTTAGAAGGCTTCATCCACTCTGTTAAATGTTTGCTGTAATATTTGATTTGTTCGAGTGAAGTGAGTAGTTCACCAATTTTCGTTTCAGAAACCGAACGATTACCATAATCTTGGCTAATTGCTTCTGCAATTTGGTCCTGATATTTAATCAAAACTGCTTTAAGACGAGCCAAACGTTCAATACGCTGTTTTGCTGTCGGGTTCGGATAACGTCGATAGGCTGCTTTCTGAAGCGCTAGAAGATCATGTAAATGCTGAACTTCCGATGCTTCAGTCGTCATTAAATTTGTTTTTGTTTGACTGTTCATGACCAGTACCACTAATGTAAGGGTTGATGTGATTTTTATTTTTAGAGTAAATACTCTAAAAGTCAAGTCACTTTTATGTTAGCTTGGGCTAAACGTCATTATTCTTGTTATAGATGGTATTAGGATGTCGCATTCCAAAACGTTAAAAACCAAAGACCGAATCTTGCAAATTAGTTTGCAACTCTTTAACGAACGTGGAGAGCGATCTGTCACAACTAACCATATCGCAGCAGAGTTAGGTATTAGCCCTGGTAATCTCTATTATCACTTTCGTAACAAGCAAGAGATCATTAAAGAGTTGATGGAGCAATATCAGCATGCAACTTTAGAGCTGCTAGCATTGCCAGAAGACCGTGATGTAAATGCCAATGATAAAATCCGATACTTTCAAGTACTCAGTAGTCAGTTATGGGCCTATCGTTTTCTGCATCGTGATGTATATCATTTAACCGAAAATAATGATGACTTTAGAAAAATTTACCCGCGTTTCGCAGGTAAAGTGATGCAACAAGGTCAAAAGATTTATCGAGCCTTCGTCAATGCAGGTCTCATGCAAATGACAGAGTCTGAAATTGAAGCGTTGATCATTAACCTATGGATCGTCCTAACCAATTGGACGAACTTTCTCTATATGTCTGGTCATTTAAAAGATTCCAACCATCTAGATGAAAAGTGGGTTTGGCAGGCACTGCGTCAAATGGTGTTTCTTGAAGGTCCTTATTTACGTGGTGAAAGTCGTCAGACTTATGAGCGCTTGCTTGAAACGCTGGGAACATCTGAATTATTTGCTAGTCTTTCTGCTGATCGAGAAGATTGATTTCAGCAAAGATAATTTGAAAGCATTAAAAAAAGAGTTAGAATACGCGGCTGTTTTTCAATTTAACTGTTAAGTGATATAAATCATCATGAATATGACAACTGCTAACACAGCACGTTTACTGATTACTTGCGAAGATAAACCAGGAATCGTGCAGGCTGTATCGAGCTTTTTGTATCATCAAGGGGCAAACATCACTGCGCTTGATCAATATGCAACAGAAGCTCAGGGCGGGCGTTATTTCATGCGTGTTGAGTTTGAACTCGACAATTTGCAAAGCCGTAAGGAAAATATTCTACAAACTTTCGCCACAAACGTAGCTGAACGTTACAACATGCATTGGCGTCTAGCTTTAGTGTCAGATGTAAAGAAAGTAGGTATTTTGGTATCGAAAGTCGATCATGCCTTGCTTGAACTTTTATGGCGTCATGCACGTGGTGGATTACCTTGTGAAATCACTAAGGTTGTGTCGAATCATGAAGATCTACGTGAGTCTGTGGAAAATTTCGGTATTCCTTTTGAAGTTGTGCCTGTCAATAAAGAGAACAAGCGCGAAGCATATGCAAAAATTGATGAGTTAATGCAAGGTAATGATTTACTTGTACTCGCACGTTATATGCAGATTCTTGATGAAGAGTTCGTCTCTAAGTGGGAAATGAAAGTGATCAACATTCATCATTCTTTCCTTCCAGCTTTTGTGGGTGCTAATCCTTATAAGCAAGCGTATGAAAAAGGCGTAAAGCTGATTGGTGCGACAGCGCATTATGTGACAGCTGATTTGGATCAAGGCCCGATTATTGAACAAGATGTTGAGCGTGTCAGCCATGATTTTACAGTTGATCAATTACGTGAATTAGGTCAAGACGTTGAGCGTAATGTCTTGGCGCGTGCTGTTAAGTGGCATTTAGAAGACCGTATCATTGTTGATGGTAATAAAACTGTGGTATTCCAGTGATTTTTAATTAAATATCACTGATTTATTAAGGCATGCATGAGCATGCCTTTTTTATTGATGATCAAAAAAACTCATCAAAACTGCAGAATTAATAGTTGCAAATGAAAACACTTCTCATTTATTATTGGCGTACTTTAATTGTACTAACCGATAAGTTTGATTGAAATCTTCCTTATGAAGACAGCGTCAATGTATATCAGGTCATAAATTTTAATGAGCCCATCTCCCATTCCTATGATGCAAAATCCAATCTCAATGAAAAAGAAAGTGCTTACTTCGCTCATTGCAGTGGTGATCGGGCATATTGGTGTTTTATTTGCCGTGAGTCAGATGAAAACACCTGAATTAAAACCTATTGATAAAGACCCAATTAAGGTTCGTTTTGTTCAGATTAAAGAGGATGCGCCACCGCCTGTTGAACCTGTGAAACCTCAAGTTCAACCAAAACCAGAACCTAAAGTCGTTGAACCACCTCCTGTGGTTAAACCCAAAGTCATTGCTGAAAAGCCTAAACCTGTCGAACAAAAAGCAATTGTTCAAGAAGATAAATTAGAAAAGCAAAAGCAGGAACAACAGCGTTTAGAGCAAGAACGTAAAAATCGTGAGTTGCTTGAACAGCAGCGACGTGAGCAAGCATTGCGTGACCAACAGCTACGTGAGCAACAAGAACGTGAGCGCTTGGAAAATGAAAGACGCGAACAAGAACGTCGTGAGCAGCAAGCACGTAATACACCAAAGAATTTAAGTATTGGGCAAATATCATGGTCTCGTACACCGAAGCCATCATATACCAACCGAGATTTACAAGGTTCTGATCGTACTGTTGTAGTATCGATTGAAGCGGACACTAACGGTAATGTAGTGAATGCCAGAATCACAAAATCAAGTGGAATTGATTCGCTTGATCAAAAGATTTTACGCTCAGTGCGTAATGCAAAATTCAGACCTTATAAGGAAAATGGCGTGGCTTATCCGTTTAGGGCGGAACAACCATTTGAACTTAAGTTGAATTCTAACGGCTAACTTTTATTAGGAGTTCGAGTATGAACTTTTCAGTTTATTGGCAACATGCTGATGCAGTCAGTAAGACGCTTTATTTCGTTTTACTCGCAATGTCTATTGCGACATGGACAATTGTCGTTTTACGTGTGATGGGAACACGTCAACTGAAAGAAGTTGCTTATGCTCAACTCTCTAAAGCATTAGCAGGATTGAAAGCAAAACTCGCTCCTTTGGGATTTGAACAACGTAAAGCTGTTGCTGAGCAAGCTTTATTGCGTCAGATTGCTTTGGAAAAAGCATCTGCTGAAAAAGGTGTTGCTGTACTCGGAACAATTGCCTCACTTGCACCGTTTGTAGGGCTATTTGGTACAGTATGGGGAATTTTCCATGCATTGGTTGCAGTAGGTAAAAGCGGTCAAGCAGGACTTGCACAAGTGGCAACACCTGTGGGTGAAGCCCTGATTATGACTGGTATTGGTTTGGCAGTTGCTATTCCAGCAGTGATCGCATACAACATTTGTATTCGCTTTAATCGTACATTAAGTAATGAACTACAAGATCATGCTCACAGTCTGTTAATCGACACGATGCTGCAACAAGATTCTTCTGCGCAAAAAGTTGAAGTGAAAGCGACTCAAGAAAGTTACGTTGGAGGTCAAGCTTAATGGCTTTTCAATTGGGTGAAGACAACGATACAGGCATGACGGAGATGAACCTCATCCCGTTAATTGACATTATGTTGGTTTTGATGATCATCTTCTTGGTGACAGCGACCGTTGCTAACCCATCAATTCCATTAACTTTACCAAAAACGACAGCGGATATCATTGATCCGCCACCTGAATCGATTCAAGTAAGCATTAACTCACAGGGTGAGATTGCATGGGATTCAGAAATTATCAGCTTAGATGAATTGCAAAAAAGATTTAACGATGCCGGTGGTTCAGCACAACAACCGACAATTATTCTTAAAGCAGATAAAGAATCACGTTACGATACTGTTGCTCAAGTGATGTCACGTGCAAGCGAAGCCGGGCTTGCTGACATTGCCTTTGCCACAGATAATTAACTGATTAACATGAGAAAAGCGACCATAAGGTCGCTTTTTTTATACCTGTATTAGTCTTTGAGTAAACCTTCAAATTTAGAGCGAAGCTTTAAAAGTTTTGGTGGGATACTAAAATTGCAGTAGCCCTGAGTCGGGTTACGAGCAAAGAAATTTTGATGATATTCTTCAGCAGGGTAGAAGGTCGGTACTGAGCTTAGTTCTGTAACAATATCTAAACCTTCTGCTTTTAACTGTTGAATCGCTTTCTCTGCAATCTGGCGCTGTTCTTCATTAAAATAATAAATGACAGAGCGATATTGCGTACCTATATCATTACCTTGGCGATTGAGTGTGGTTGGATCATGTGTTGCAAAAAATACATCAAGCAATTGAGCAAAGCTAATTTGACTTTCATCAAAATCCACTAAAACCACTTCTGCGTGATGGGTGTCTCCTTTGCAAATGTCCTCATAGCTTGGATTGGCCGTATACCCACCCGCATAACCACTCACGACTTTAGTGACACCTTTGAGTTGAAGGAAAACTGCTTCAACACACCAGAAGCATCCGCCACCGAGCAAAGCTTGTTGCATGGGATTCACCTTATTGAGTTGCAATGACTGAAATAATGGGGTGTAGAATGAAAAAAGCAACCAGTGAAATGGTTGCTTAACTGTTAACGCGGTTGTATTGCAGACTCATACTGCAATACTGGATTACCATTCTCATCGAGTAGGCGAAGCGTTTTGTCATAGACTTGGAATGCCGCGACTTTTGCCAAGGCAGCATTATAGCGATTTGCAAGTTCTTGAGTATTCACACACATCATTTGTGTAGTTGCAACTTCACTCAAGCTAATTTTGTCAGCTTTAATGCTATATGCACCCATAAAACGGTTACAACCATCTGCACCACTCAAACGACTAGATGCTGCATCAAATTGAATACTTGGAACATTGTGTGCAGTAGGGTCGGTCTTAAATTCTGTTGCGCCAATATGTGTCAAAATCCAAGTTTTATTTTGCAATTGATTAAGTGCTTGTTGTTGCTTTTCAGCAGATGGTGTTGTGGTACATGCTGTAAAAAGTAATGCTGAGCCTATAACGGATACGGCTAAAAGTTGTTTTAACATATGAAATGCCCCTGTGTTATTTCTTTCTAATGTAAATTAAATTCAAGTCAATTTTATGTATATCAACTGATACGCTAAGGTGCAAGCTCTGGCTGACTCTGAGGGAGACCCAGACGAATCAATTTTGAATAATTTTCACTACTTTGATATTTAAATTGATTAAATTGGTCTGTTCTTGGGTTGACATGTGCCTTGTTGTACCATGTTTTGATATCCCAATGATGTTGTAATGCCCCTAAGTCATACAGATAATTAGGTAAATAACCTGAGGCTAATAATCGGTAGTCCACTGGCAGTTCATGTTTGGAAATCGCTTGAACCATATCAAAAACCAAAGTGGTGCAGTTACTGGTCAAGGTGTTATACCATTTTGGTTCTTGACTAAGTTTATCTGCTTGCTCTAAATATTCCTCAAATAAAGCTTTCATTTCAGCAGCTTCCATGTTGATTGGGAAAAAATAGACCTGCTCATTACGTACATTGCTACGTGTATAAATAATGTCTTTCTCGTCAGCAGCAACTAAACTGACTTCGTACTTTCTAAAAAAACCACCAATAGCAGAAAACTCTTCATCTTTTTCTTTGCGAATTTCAATCGAAAAGGTCAGTGGTTTAGAGTTTTTGAAATCAAAGCTGACTAAAGTGTGGGCGATTTGTGGTCCCATCCAATATGAAGTAATGATGTTAATGCCACTGATTTGATTCAAATCAATTTGACGTGTTTCCCAGCGTTCTTGATAGGTTCCGTCTTCATTCCATGCAAAATTACGCACATTGTGTAAAGTGACCCAATCACCTTGACGTTCATAATTGAGAATTCTTGCGACTTCAGGATTCCACTCACGGTCTTGTTTGGCAGGGATACTAAAATACCAAACTAAACTGAACGCAAAAAAGACAATGTATAAGACAACATCTTTACTACGGCTGAAAAAATGTTGTGTTGCATATATGCCTAAAACACTTAAGGCAAAAGCGACCCAAAAGCCAATGATAATACGACTGACTAACCAGCCAAATGGCTCTTGAACCCATAAGGCCATACATAACCAAATTGAAGAGAAGATGACAAATAAACTAAATAGGGAGTGAAAAGCTCCCTTTGCAAGCGCAAGAATAAACTCTCTTTTACCGATGTTATGCATTGTTATTGGCTATATGTAAGAAAGCTTTATTTTTGGTAGGTTGCGAACTCAAATGCAATATTTGTTTTGTCATCAATGTGTTGCTCTGATGCCACTTTTTTAAATTCAGGTGGAATCTCAGGATAATGAGCATCACCTTGAACGTCTAATTCAACATGCGTGAGTTCTAAGCGATCCGCAATAGAGATCGTTTGGCTAAAAATTTCTCCACCACCTATGATAAAAATAGATCCAGGCTTTTCTGAAGCTTTTACATCATGGACTGCCTGCTCAAGTGCACTCTCGATTGTATGCGCGATTTTTGTTCCTTCAAATTGCCATGACGTATCTCGTGTAATGACCCAATTTACACGTTTAGGAAGCGTTCTACCCATAGACTCAAGTGTTTTACGTCCCATCACCACAACACCACCTTGGGTAATTTCTTTAAAATGTTTGAGATCAGCTGAAATATGCCATGGCAAATCATTTCCTTTGCCAATACAACGTTGCTGATCCATTGCAACGACGTGTACGACTTCTAAACCTTGAAATGCCATGATTATTCTTCCAGCGAATATGAGTTAAAGAGGGAAATGTAAAGTTGGATCACGATTAGTATCAACTGTGATCCCAAAAGACATTAGTTAAAATCAAACCGCAACTGGTGCTTTAATTGCAGGATGCGATTCGTAATTTACGATTTCAATATCTTCAAATTTGAAATCAAAAATATCTTTAATTTCAGGATTAAGTTTGAGTTGGCACAATGGAAGTGGTTCACGTGTTAATTGAAGTTGTGCTTGCTCGAAATGATTGGCGTAAAGATGAGTATCACCACCTGTCCACACAAAATCACCGACTTCTAGATCACAGACTTGCGCAATCATATGGGTGAGAAGTGCATAACTTGCAATATTAAATGGAACGCCAAGAAAAACATCAGCACTACGTTGATAAAGCTGACATGATAATTTTCCATCCTGAACAAAAAACTGGAAAAGCGTGTGACAAGGAGGGAGTGCCACTTGTCCAGCTTCTTTTGGGTTCCAACCTGATACGATCAAACGACGGGAGTTTGGATTGGTTTTAATTTCATTAATTAACCATTTGATTTGATCAAATCCATCTTGCTCGTATAAACCATCGTCTTTCTTAGTTGCACCAAAGTTACGCCATTGGTGTCCATATACTGGACCTAGCTCTCCTTCAGGACGTCCAAAACGAGCAGTCTGCTCAGCTGTCGACCATTCATCCCAAATTGTAACTTTATGATCTTGAAGATATTTAACATTGGTATCACCTTTAAGGAACCAAAGTAATTCAA
Source organism: Acinetobacter sp. 25-47-122 (assembly GCF_056779695.1). Classification (NCBI taxonomy): domain Bacteria; kingdom Pseudomonadati; phylum Pseudomonadota; class Gammaproteobacteria; order Moraxellales; family Moraxellaceae; genus Acinetobacter; species Acinetobacter sp. 25-47-122. The sequence continues at coordinate 119,699 of NZ_JBWYIJ010000010.1, read as the reverse complement.
TCACGATTGAACGGAAGTGAACTTTCTTTGTGGTCAGTAGAGGAAAACCTTTAGAAAGATCAAAGCGCATTTGATGACCAAATACAGAACGAGTACCTGTACCAGTACGGTCACCTTTATCACCGCCATTGTCGAGGATATGTTGTAGTAGGTCTAAATACGCTTTCATAAATGTCCTGATCGATTTGAATGTGGCATTTGAAGAATAAACCAATGCCAAAAATTTCATTGGCATCAGTTTATACTAAAGCAGCATGCATTTTAATATCTTCCTTACGGAATAGACTCTTTGAAAGCGAGTAATTAAAGAAATAAGAAAGCACCCTTTAGGGCGCTCTCATTTAACACAAAATTTTAGGGCTTAAGCAGTTTTGTGTCCAGTATGTACAGTATGAATTAAATCGCTTAGGTCATAACCAATGGATTGAGCATATGCTAGATACGCTTGCTTGATAGATTCATTTAACACAGGTTCACGGTGCAGAATCCAAAGATATTTTTGATTAGGTTCACCGACTAAAGCAGTTTGATAATTTTCATCGATCTTAAGTACCCAATAGTCACCTTTAGTGAATGGAATCCAACGAAATCCTTCAGGCAAAAAGCTGACTTCTAATTTGCCATGTTCAGCATCTACAACTGTGGCTTCGCCAATAGACTCATCCAGTTCTTTGTTGCCATCAAGACAACGATTTTGAACACGTACGGTTCCATCGCTGTTTAAGGTATAGACTGCCGAAATATCCGTACTGTCTTCAGGTTGGTGCTTCATTGGTAAGCGTGCAATCTCATACCAAGTACCTAAATAGCGTTCAAGTTGGAAGTTAGATACGGTCGTTAAATTTTGACTCATTATGATGTACTCCATTTAATCTAAATTAGATACGTTCTTTGAGTATAGGCACAGTTTTGGAGTAGAAATAATACTGTTCTGTAGCAAAGCGTTAAGTGAGTGTGATTAATTTTATATTTATTTTCATTTGCTTAGTTGTTTTGAAATTCAGCGGGGTGTACGAGATGCATATAAACTCACTACGAACAATCCCACTGCGCTATAACCCATGAGTTGTACAAAAAGTGCAAAAAACTCTCTGCTATTTTGAAAGTTCAGCGCTGAAAGCATGAAGATAAAAAATACAATCAAGATGATAGGAATTAAAGCATAATATGCTTTCAGCTGATGCTTTAGACGCTTAGATTGGATCAAAACATGATGAATAATGTGTACGCTTAAGCCTAAACATAAGCTCATTAGTGTCGATAGAAAATCAAGTTTTTTAATTTCAGCTGTCAACAGAATCATTACACACGTTGATATACAAATGATCAATTTAAGCGTGCGTGTGCATCGTTCCGAATACCAGAAATTTAACATAATGAAGTCTTAATGCTGATGTTGATGAAGTAGAGACAGTGGGGAAAATAAGCAAATAGATAAAGCCATAAATCCTAATCCTTGAGCGCCAGGTAAAAGAATTTCTCCATCTTTTGCATGCATGAAAATTAAGGCAAGTAGCAGAGCGATAGGAATCCAAGTAAATAATCGGTACATCAACCCTGTTGGATGGTGTGAAGCGAAATGAATTTTACAGTAACGGCAAATAAGAAAAACGATACCTGTGCCCACAAACATTAAGATGGCATCAAAGTTAAGCGGTTGCATCCAATATAACGTAGCGGTAGCACTCGCAATCAAAATAAAAAATAAAGCTTTGTGTTGTAATGAAACTTTAGGATCAAACCAAAACTCGAGCATAGTAATCTGAATCAAAGTAAATAAGTCAAAACTCTAGCACAAAAAAAGGTGAACAAGATGTTCACCTTTGAGGGCATGATTTTCTTATTTGCCATTATTTTGTAGAGGACCCCAGTCATATACTTTCTTTTGGTAGGCATACCAAAGCATCCATAGGCCGATGAGAATCATTGGAACTGTAAGGAATTGTCCTTTGCTCATCCATCCGATAAATAATTGACCATTATCTGGCTCACGGAAGAATTCAACTGTGAAGCGAGCGATACCATATCCAATTAAGAATAGAGCAGAAACAGCCATGCGTGGACGAGGTTTAGAACTAAACCACCACAGAACAATAAAAAGAATCAAACCCTCACAGAGTGCTTGGTAAAGTTGGGATGGATGTCGTACGAGTTGTAAAGGATCTGTAGGGAAAATCATACCCAATGCGAAATTTGGATCTGTGACTTGTCGGCCATAAAGTTCGCCGCCAATAAAGTTGCCAATACGACCAAACATCAGACCTGTTGGAACACATGGAGCAATAAAATCCAGTGTTTGGAACCAAGTCATTTTGTATTTTTTACACCACAATAACATGGCCAACATGACACCTAAGAAGCCGCCATGGAAACTCATGCCACCTGTCCAAACTTGGAATAACCATATCGGATTTGCAAGGAATTGATCAAAACCATAAAAGAACACATAGCCTACTCGACCACCAATCACGACACCTAATGCACCGTAAAAGATGAGATCAGAGACCATGTCTGGTGTCCATCCTCGTTGCTTAGCACGGAATGTTGCCAAGCCCCACGCAAATAAAAATGCGAGTAGATACATGAGTCCATACCAGTGAACTTGTAATGGACCCACAGATATTGCCACTGGGTCAATAGAAGGATAGGTCAGCATTGCTTTTCCTTTATATTATGTTTTGTGTCGATTCTAACGGAAAGACTGAAAAAATGTTGTACATTCAATGTGTAAAGTTCTAAGGATGCAACGATGTGTATTGTAGCAATCGCATGGCAAGTGTTGGATGAAACACCATTATGCTTAATTTCAAATCGGGATGAGTTTTATCACCGACCTGCTTCACAAATTCATAAGTGGGAAAATAGCCCAATTATTGCAGGTCAAGATTTACAATCTGGTGGGACATGGATGGGGATTACTGCTGCAGGGCGTTGGGCACTTGTGACAAATTACCGTGATGCAAATGATAAGAAGGAATATCCAACTTCAAGAGGACATATCATTCAGCAATATCTGGAGTCTGAATTAGCACCGATCCGATTTGCCCAAGAATTAGAAAAAAAGCAATGTGATTACGCTGGATTTAACCTTTTTATCGGAACCTCTGATCAAGCGGTTTATATGAGTAATCGTGGTGAATCTCCACAAGTTCTTGCCAAAGGTGTATATGTGGTTTCCAATGGTGTATTAAGTGATCCATGGGAAAAAACCAAACATTTGCGTAAACGCTTTACACAAGAGTTCTTACCATTATTGCAATTAAATCCCAATGCTCAAAAAGCGTATGATTTAGAGCACGCCGTTTGGGATATCTTACAAGATGAAAGAAAAATTGATTTAGATTTATTACCTCAAACGGGCATATCGGTGGAAATGGAGCAGCTGTTATCTTCTACTTTTATACGAAGCCCAATATATGGAACACGATGTTCAAACTATTTATTGATGAAAAGAAATCAATGGACTTGGCTTGAAAAAATGCAGCAAGGTAAGCATCAGAATCAAATAGTCAAAATTGATTTGCATCTCTCAAAAAAAATGCCGACATCGTAGTCGGCATTTTCTATTTCAATGTTTGAATTAAGCAGCAGGAGTGTTTTCTTTCTTTTCTAGACTTTCCCCAACAATCTCGCCACCGTCTTTACGTGTAATCACGACCGTCGCAGAGCGAGGACGTGTACCTTTACCACCGCTGATAGTGTTGCTGTGATTTGCAGGCCAAGTGCCACCTGGATGCTGAACATTCACAAAAATAGCTTTATAGTCTGGTGTCATCGTTACACCTGTAATTTCACAGCCTGAAGGGCCTGTTAAAAAACGACGTAACTTTGAATCATCAAGCTGTGCGCCAGCAGGAGTAAGTTGAGTGGCATTATTTGAACCAGCATTTGCAGAAGTCACTTTACCATCACTTACTTGACCTGGAAGTGCAGCAAGCATCATGCAATTCGTTTCATCTGTATAAGCGCCATCATCAGTCTGTACCCATAAAACACCACGTGGATCAAACCATAGGCCATCTGGACTTGAGAAATCATTTGCTGATGTGAGTCCAGATAGGTTTACACCCGGAAGTGAATCTTCTTCTGCGCCAAATAAGAAGATATCCCATACAAATGTTTTTGCTGTAACAGTATCACCAGTTTCACGGAAACGGATAATATGTCCGTTGATATTACCACGAGGACTACCACCTTTATCATTATCAGCATAATTACGAGGGTTGGCAGCATCAATTGTATGCTCACTTCCACGTAATGAGTTATTGGTTAAGGTGACATAAACCTCACCATTCTCTGGGTTTACTGCAACCCATTCTGGACGATCCATTTTGGTTGCACCAACTGCATCACCTGCTAAACGGGCATTTACCAATACATCAGCTTGATCTGTAAATTTGTATTTTGAATAACTAGCAATTAGTGGATTGGAGATATTGAGTTCAATCCACTCACCAGACGTCTTTTGAGTTGCTTCATTAAAGTTAAATTTAGCAACATAGAATTTACCGTTATTCATATATTTATCGCCAGCAGCATAACCACCGTTGATATCTTTAGGGTCCCAAACCGCATCTGAAACAAATTTATAGATATATTCGCCTTGAGAGTCATCCCCCATATAGAAGGCTAGTGGTTGCCCAGGAATGGCACGACTGACACGACAATCTTCATGTGCAAAACGTCCAAGAGCTGTACGTTTTACTGGGCGTTGACGACCATCAAACGGGTCAATTTCAACAATCCAACCAAATGTATTTGGTGAGTTTCTAAAATCTTGAGTTGCAGAAGATGCAGAGACTTTAGTTAACCAGCGCTCATAAACATCTTGAGGGAACAGTTGTGCTTGAACTGTGTGCCACTTATAAGAACTATTTGAAGCAATTTTATAGCGTTTTAACGACTCCAAATCCTTTTCAGAACGATCTTTATCATCGCGAGTAAAGTATTGGTTAAAGTTTTCTTCAGTGGTTAAGTATGTGCCCCAAGGCGTATAACCGTTACCACAGTTATTGATCGTACCTAATGTAAATGTGCCTTCTGGACTGATCTTGGTTTGTACCAATTCATGCCCTTTTACAGGACCAGCGAAATCGATCGGTGTTGCAGCTGTAATTCGACGGTTGAATACAGAGCGTTTGTTTAGAGTGACTTGTTGAGTTGTAGGATTTTTTTGTACTTCAATCACTGAAACGCCGTGACAATTGATTTCACGTAATGCTTCATCTTCAGAACGAATATCCGCTGAAATGGTATTATTCGCTGGATGCAAAATCGCTTTGTTATCTACATATTCGTGGTTGAGTACCAGTAAACCTACATTTGACTCATTTTGATCATAACGACTATTTTTCATGCCGAAATATGTCATACCGTCATGACATTCGCCTGAGCGCATGGTAAATGAAGCACCACTCGGAATATTATCTGCATCCCATTCAGGCATACCTTCAAAAAGCGGGTCTCCTAGTGCATAAATAACACGTGCTTCATACCCTTCAGGCACTGTGAATTCATTTTTAATATTTTTATCAACCGCTTTAAATGTTAGTTCAGTTGGCGTTTTTGATTTGTCGAATTCAGGTAGAGAAGGATTTAAGTTGTTATTGTTATTGTCGTCACTGTTACAGCCTGCGACTGAAGCCGCTACTGTCAATGCTACTGCACCACCAGCAGTCTTCTTAATGAGATCTCTACGCGTAATTTGCTTTTCAAGTAAATGGTGAAATTCTGGATTCCCCGAATCATTGCTATCGTAATCATCGTTAAAAGGTGTTAAATCAGTCATGTTCGTTCCTAGCATCTTGCTTGGTAGTTTTTAGCGTCACAAACAACTTAATGCGCAATCATGACAATCAAGTGATAGATTTATGTCAGTTGAATTAAGCTTTTATTTAAAGAGTATGAAAAAGGCGAGTCTTTAGACTCGCCTATGTGTAAAAGGGTCAAGATATCAAAGTACTGACTTTGCTCTTCTGTTTTCGAGTAATTTTCCAAAGAAAAGTCCCAATTCAAATAACATCCACATTGGTATCGCTAACATAATCATCGAGAGTGCATCTGGCGGCGTCACAAACATAGAAACGAAGAAACAACCTACAATAATAAAACGTCTTTTTTCAACCAATTGTTCTGTGGTAACGACCCCAATCATAATGAGTAATAAAGTCACAATTGGAATTTCAAAAGTTAAACCAAAAACCAAGAATAATTTTAAACAGAAACTCAGATAGCTATTAATGTCAGTCATGGGTGCAACCGTTTCAGGTGCAACGCTAATGAAAAAATGTAAAATCGAAGGGAGGGCTATAAAGTAAGCAAAAGCAACACCTGCATAAAATAATGTAATACTTCCGATGAGTAATGGTAGAGCTAAAGCTTTCTCATTTTTATATAGCGCCGGTCTGACAAAAGCCCATATTTGATAAATGATAAATGGCATGGCGATCATTAGAGCAACGAAGAAGTTTAACTTAAATGGTGCCATAAATGTCGCGGTGACATCAGTTGCAATCATTGATGAATTTATTGGGAGTTGAGCTCTAAGAGGCTCAGACATCATTTGATAGCTTTGATTTGCAAATGGTAATAAACAAAAGAATAAAACGAGAATGACCCCAACTATTCTAAATAAATATTTTCTTAAAATAATAAGATGCTTGGTTATTGGCATTTCTTCAAGCTGAGGATTTTCCTCATTTGAAGAGATGATATTTGGGAGAGTATTGTGACTCATACTGCCTCCGCTAAGACGACATACGGTTTATTGTGTTGCGCGGAATTTTGAATATGAATAAAACTTTGCTTAGGTGTAGCGTGTCCTCTAAAAGGAACTGCTGTACTTTGCTGAACGTTTAAATACACATAAACAGGGCTTGTTTCAGAGCGAATCTGTTGATGGATAGGTGGATTTAAATATTCATCGCTTAATACTGTGTGTTTTTCAATTTCCTGCATTTGCGCTTTCATTTTTTCTTCTAATTCTTGAATGCGCTTCATTTCAGTCTGCATTTGTTCTTTAAGTTCAGACATTCTTAGTTCACGATCAATATCATTTTGTACATTGCTGACCATACGTTTAATTTTGCCATACCATTTACCAGCAAATCGCGCACCCTCAGGAAGCTTTTCAGGTCCAAGAACAAGCAATGCAATGATGCCAAACATTAATAGTTCAGCCATACCAATATTCAGCATTACTGTTACCTACCTTTAATGTTTCGCTGTTGAATTCAAATCATGAGATGTTTGATGTTCAATCGTGCGTGGTTCTTTTAATTGAGCAGATGTGCTCTGGTCTTCGTCATCCTTAATTGATTTTTTAAAATCTTTAACCGCACCACCAACATCTTTACCCAAATTTTTTAGCTTAGACGTACCGAACAAAAGTAAAACGACAATTGCGAAAATAAGTACGTGCCAAATTGATAATCCAGCCATGATATATTCCTTATTGAAAATGATCTTGAATGATTTCAACAGTTCTTTATGACAGCAAGTTGACGGAATTATTTCAGTTTGAAGTCATGGATTTTTTAAGTGTGCAAGAGACTTACTCTGAAGTGAAATAGATGTTGTGCTAAGATGAGAAAAAATCTATTTCATATTTAATATGGTTCTTCTACTCCCACTAGTCTCCTTTCTTATCGGCTATTTTGGCGTAGAATATTTACAAAAAATTCGTCCCTTTATGGCGATGTTGTTGGCGAAAGTGCTGATTCCTCTCATCATTATTTACAATATGGTGTTTTACCAAGAGGGCAGTATATGGTTGATGTTATTTAGTTTTATCGCTTCATTTTTGCTGTATTTATTTGTTTATTACCGTACAAAAGACAAATTAGTCTCCTTATGTTCCAGTTACCTCAACATGGCTTGGCTTGGCTTTCCATTTGCATTCGCTATTTTTGGTGCGCAAGCATCTAGTCCTATGGTTGCACTTTATGTCGGGGGCTCTATTTTTGGTAATATTTGTGCAGTGACCGTATTAAGTGCTGAAAAGCAGTCTGCGATGGAGATTTTGAGAAAATTGACTTTCTCTCCACCGATTTTAGCTTTATTAGTTGCTGGTTTTCTTTCGTTATGGAATGTAAGTCATTTTCAGCAGAATGCAATGATTCAATCATTGTATATATTGGATAAGTGGTTAATGACCTTTACAGGGATGTGTATCCTTGGGATGTGGTTATCTCAAGTAAAAATTCACTTGTCCGATTTAATTGAAAGTTTAAAACTTGCTTTGATTAAATTTCTATTTGGTTTAGTGTGCTGTGCGGTAGCCTATTTTCTTCTACCGATTCCTCACGAACTGGTTGTAATTGCACTGATGTCTATGTTTTTTTTATTACCACCCGCAGCGAATATTGTTGCTTTAGAAACACATTATTCAGGAACAGGTGTTTCAGCCCAATATATCGCAGCGGGTACCATCGTAAGTTGCATGACAATTGGTTTATTTGCCATGGTTTATCATGGACTGATCGTTTAGTTCGTTTCGAGGCTTGCTTTGAATAACTGCATGGCTTGACCACGATGACTGATCTTATTTTTTTCTTCTTTGGTCATTTCAGCGCTACTAATATTGAGTTCAGGTAGCCAAAACAGTGGGTCGTAGCCAAAACCATTTTTGCCACGTGCTACTTCCAAAATTTCACCTTTCCAGATTCCTTGGAAAATCTGAGGTAAAGGATCTTCGGCGTGTTGAACTAAGGCGAGTACACACACAAACATCCCTTCAATCACGTCACCATTGTTACGTAATGGTGCTAAATCTGCCAGTAATTTAGCATTATTGGCAGCATCATCGCCATGCTCACCAGCATAACGTGCAGAGTAAATACCAGGAGCACCACCAAGTGCAGGGACGCAAATACCTGAGTCATCTGCTATAGCTGGTTTACCCGAAATCTTAGAAGCATGTCGTGCTTTGATAATGGCATTTTCTACAAAACTTAATCCATCTTCCACCGCATCCTCAATGTTCAGTTGTCCTTGGGGAACAACGTTAACAGGGAGTTTTAATTCTTCAAATAACTTTTCGAACTCAGCTATTTTCCCTTTATTGTTGCTCGCTAAAACCAAAGTACCTTGATCTAACCAATCTTTAGACGCCATGTTGAATCACTTTCTGTTTCAAATTTGAAGCTATTCTAACGGATATTTGCGATGATACAGATGAACTCATCTCTAAAATAACCAATCATTAAAAATGAGAAATTTAAATACCATTCATATTCGTCAAGTAGAGATCGCGGATGCTGAAAATATTGCGTCCTGTATTGCTTTTGCTTTGAATCACTCTGATGAGATGCCAAAAAGTAAGTCCCTATTTTCAAAAGAAGCTCTTGTATCGCACATCAATCATCAAGAGATAAAATACTTTGTTGCAGAATTAGAGCAGTCGCTTGTGGGGGTGATTGCTTACAAACAACCCGCCCATATTTTTCATTTTTTTGTTCATCCAAATCTGCAATTTCAAGGCGTTGGAACTCATTTATTTAATTATGTGTTAGATCAATTAACTCAAACGGAGATTCAACAGATAACAGTCAATGCGCATATAGGGGCTGTTCATTTTTATAAAAATTAGGTTTTACTTCGCAGAGTGAAGTGGAAATATTCGAAGATATGAAATTCATAAGAATGAAGAAGATGGTCGAATAAAAAAAAGCACCGATAGGTGCTTTCTTCAAACTTATAAGCGTAATTAACGGCTTTGAATCCATTGATCAGCACGGTCACGTGCAGTACGAATTTGTTCTGGTGTCAGGTTGGCAGCCAAAGCCGTCTTTTTCGTCTCAGACATATTGATCACTTTATTATCTAACATGCCATCACGTGTAGAAAGCTCATACCATTGGTAAGCACCCATATAGTTTTTCTTTTGCTCTTCCATAACGGCTAAATTGAAGCTTGCACGATTGTCACCATGACTTGCTGCTTTTTCGAAGTATTGGCGAGCTAAGGTTTCATTTTTAGCAACACCAATACCGTCAGCATACATACGACCCACATTCAGCTGAGCAGATGAAATACCTTGATCGGCTGCTGCCTTATACCAAACGAAAGCTTGCTTTAGGTCTTTAGCAACATCTTTACCATGTTGATAATGTGTTGCCAGATAAAACTGGGCAGCCGGTTGACCTGCTCGAGCAGCTTTTTGGAGCTCAGATACAGGCATACGTGAATACTGTGCAGCTAGTGCAGAAGTTGATGGTTGTTGAGGTACATAATCTGCATGAACTTGGAAACTCAACAACCCTAGAAATAATGAAGTACCTAAGAATAATTTTTTCATAGAGCGCTCACTCGATAAATCGCGACCTCGCCAAACAAGTTCGGGATATGCTTGCTGAGCAAACTCCCTTGTTGATTCCCATTCACGGCTAAACGGTCAATAATTTTAATTTGATTCTCAGCACAAAGTGCTTCGAAATCCTTAAACGTGCACAGATGGATATTTGGAGTGTTATACCACATATAGGGTAAGGCATCCGAAACAGGCATTTTCCCTTTTAAAGCAAGGAAAGAGCGTGTTTTCCAGTGTGCAAAGTTAGGAAAAGTAATAATTGCTTGTTTCCCAACACGCACCATATCGCGCAAAAGCACATCAGGTGCATCTACAGCTTGCAAAGCTTGTGCCATGACAACATAGTCAAATGACTGGTCTGCAAAGCGTCCCAAACCGAGGTTCAAGTCTTGTTGGATGATATTTAACCCTCGACTGACTGCAATTGCAATCTTTTCTTGATCGATTTCTAATCCGTATGCACGAATGTTGTGCTTTTTGCTCATATGAGCCAGTAACTCACCATCGCCACAACCAAGATCTAAAATGCTTGAATCAGGTTTAATCCATTTTTCTGCAAGCTTCTGATCAATACGCATTACACGGTCTCCTTAGGGGTTGAAGCAAGATGGTCTACACCACCTAAGAAAGCCCTTAAAGTTTTGACATATAAAGGGATAGGAAACAAGAACGAGTCATGACCTTGTTCTGCATCAATATCAACATAGCTCACAGGCTTATGATTGGTAATCAATGCATCCACAATCTCAACAGATCGGGAAGGAGAGAATCTCCAATCCGTAGTAAATGAAATCACAAGGAATTTACATTTTGTATTCGACATTGCTTTAACTAAAGATTGTTCATACTCACGAGAAGGATCGAAGTAATCCAAAGCTTTAGTCATGATCAAGTAGGTGTTCGCATCAAAGTTACGACTAAATTGTTCACCTTGATAGCGAAGATAACTTTCAACTTGGAATTCAACATCGAAACCATACATGAATTTGCCAGATTTTAAATCACGACCAAATTTTTGTTTCATGGCTTCTTCAGAAAGGTAGGTAATGTGACCTACCATCCGCGCTAGAATAAGACCACGTTTAGGATAGCTGTCTTTTTCTAAATAGCGACCATGATGAAAATCAGGATCAGACAAAATGGATTGGCGCGCGACCTCATTAAACGCGATATTTTGCGCTGAAAGTTTAGGTGCACTGGCAATAATGACACAATTATTTAATCGGTCAGGATAATCTACAGACCACTGAAGTGCCTGCATGCCTCCCAAAGAGCCACCAATAATAGAGTGCCAAACAGTGATACCAAGACGATCAGACAGCATTGCTTGAGTTTTAACCCAATCGCGCACGGTCACTAATGGAAAATCTGGACCATAAGGACGATTTTCATTTTCAGGATTTGGGGAGGTTGGTCCTGTTGATCCGTTACAACCACCAATATTGTTTAATGCCACCACAAAAAATGTATTGGTATCAATTGCTTTGCCTGGCCCAATACAAGCATCCCACCAACCTGCTTTTTTATCATCTTCATGGTGATAACCAGCAGCATGATGATGACCAGAAAGCGCATGGCAGATCAAAATTGCATTAGATTTATCTGCATTGAGTGTGCCATAAGTTTCGACCATCAATTCGAAACGTGGTAAAACGCGGCCACATTCTAATGCGAGTGGTTCTTCAAATTGGAACTTTTGTGGAACAACAATGCCCACTGAGTCAGCTGGAAAAGACACAGGATAAATTCGCCTAAAATCTTAAGTATGAATAAATAAAAGGATACCACTTGAGGGTATCCTTCTAAAGTCATTTTCGTGCTAAATATTATTGCTAATATTTATACTGCCGCAGCGATCACTTGATCTGTGCTCAAAACACCTTGATCAATTAAACGATTTGTACATGCAATAATTCCTTCAATAGATGAAGTCACGATGTTGTCATGTACACCAGCACCGAATGCTGATTTACCTGTACCTTTGACTTGAAGTTCAATTAGTGCCAACGCTTTAGCATTTGCACCAGCACCAATGCTACGTTCTTCATAGTTCACAACATCGATTGGCAACTGTAAAGCATCTAAAATTGCAGAGATTGGTCCGTTGCCTTCACCACGTAGATGTTGAACTTGACCACCGACTTCAATATCTAATTCAATGACTTGATTGCCATTTTCATCAGATAATCGATAGTTTTTCGCGACATAATGTTTATCTTTCTGATTTACATATGTACTTTGGAATAAACTCCAAATTTGCTCAGCAGAAACTTCTACGCCTTCTTCGTCAGCTACCTGTTGCACGACTTGCGAGAACTCAATTTGTAAGCGACGTGGTAATACGACGTTGTAGTTCGACTCTAACAAGTATGCGATACCACCTTTACCTGATTGTGAATTGACACGAATGACTGCGTCATAATCACGTCCCAAATCTTTAGGATCAATTGGTAAGTAAGGCATGTCCCAAATTTCTTCGTTTTTCTGGAACTCAAAGCCTTTTTTAATCGCATCTTGGTGTGAGCCAGAAAATGCAGTAAATACTAAATCACCCGCATATGGATGACGTGGATGAACGGGTATACCTGTACATTCTTCAATAGTAGAAATGATTTCATTAATATTTGAAAAATCTAGATTTGGAGCGACACCTTGGGTATACATATTTAAAGCAATCGCTGCAACGTCAACGTTACCTGTACGTTCACCATTACCAAATACACAACCTTCCACACGATCAGCACCAGCCATGATCGCTAACTCGGATGCTGCAATACCGCATCCACGGTCATTGTGACAGTGTACAGAAATAATGACACCATCGCGGCGTTGTAAGTTGCGATGCATCCATTCAACTTGGTCAGCGTAAACATGAGGCCCAGAAACTTCAACAGTCGCGGGTAGATTCAAGATAACTTTATTATCTGGGCGAGCATCCCAAATTTCAGTGACTGCATCACAGACATCTTTTGCAACTTCTAATTCAGTTGCGGTAAAGCATTCAGGAGAGTATTGGAACACCCATTCAGTTTCAGGATATTGTGCTGCATATTCTTTCACTTTTTGAGCCGCATTCACCGCTAAGGCTTTCGCACCCGCTACATCAACATTCAATACTTTTTGACGGAATGTTGGTGAGTTTGAATTATAGATATGCACAATTGCACGTTTGGCACCTTGTAATGATTCAAATGTACGTTGAATCAAGTGATCACGAGCTTGAACTAATACTTCGATATAGACATCATCTGGAATATGATTTTCTTCGATTAATTTACGGGTAAAGTCAAAATCAATCTGTGAGGCAGATGGAAAGCCAATTTCAATATGTTTGAAACCAATTTTCACCAACATTTGGAACATCTTGAACTTTTGTTCAATGTTCATTGGTTCGAAAATAGCTTGGTTACCGTCACGGAGGTCGGTGCTCATCCAGATAGGCGCTTTATTAATTTCGTTATTTGGCCATTGACGGTCAGGTAAGTCTACACGTTGGTACATGCGACGGTATTTTTTGCTTGGATCAGCCAACATCATGAGATAACTCCTTTCATAGCACAACATGCTTGGGTCTTGTGTAAAGGCACTGCGCTATTTATATCGATTGTGTCTATTCTATCAATTTACAAGTGGCTTACTGCATCATTTTGCTGAATTCCCTAAAAATCTTTTGAATATATAGAGCTTAGCTATACCGTCACAGTGCTTGTAAATTCTTTCTTTTAGTATAGTGCGATCTTCAAGAGAATTATTCCCTGATTTAGATCAAAGTATGATGAATGTGAAATTTTTTTTCACAATATATTTTTTTTTAATAATATTTTTCATTGTAAAAATTAACTGTGAAAAATAAATTATAGTTCTGCCCATTTTCGAATTAAATTGTGATAGAGGCTCGTGAGTTTGATGACTTGCTCATGTTGATCCCCTAATTCCATACGAAGTTGCTGAATAGATTGATCTAAAGTAAATAACATATGTCGATTTGAATCATCTCGAATCATACTTTGTACCCAAAAAAATGATGCCAAGCGACAACCCGATTGGATAGAAATGACCTCATGTAAGCTAGTAGATGGATAAAGTATCAAATCTCCTGCAGGGAGTTTGACTTCGTGATATCCATAAGTATCTTCAATGACTAATTCACCGCCGTCATATTCGTGCGGATCACTCAAGAATAAAGTACAAGATAAATCTGTTCTCAAGCGTTCTTGTGAGCCTTGAACTCTGCGAATCGAATTGTCGACATGAAAACCGAATGATTGATGCTGTTGATAGCGATTAAACAGAGGAGGGATGATATCTAGTGGAATTGCTGCTGATAAGAATAAAGGATGTTGACCTAGGGATTCTAAAATAATATCACCTAGATGTTTGGTCAGGGGATGATCATTGGAAAGTTGCTGATTATGTTTCACTGTTGCAGAGAGTGTTCCAGCTGTTACCTTTCCATTGACCCAATCTACTTTAGACATTTCTTCACGAAAATATCGAACTTGTTCAGGGCTTAGAATATTTGGAATATGATGAATCACTACGATCACTCACTGCTTTAGGTGATGAAAAGCATAGCTTGTATAGAGCTATGCTGAAATGAAATTAAAACTTGAAATTTAAAGACAATACAGCATTTCGACCTTCAGCTTCAGTTGCATAATGCGAAGCATAAGCTTTCGTGAAATAACGTGTATCTGAGAGATTATTGACGTTCAATTGAAGATCAATATCTGAATTTACTTGATAGCGAGCCATGGCGTCATAACGAACATAGCCTGGTACAAATTTGGTATTTGCAGCATCTCCATACACTCGATCCATAGCTAAAACACCAGCACCTAATTGTAATTTAGGGAGAACTTGGTAAGTTGTCCACAAAGTGGCAGAGTGTTTTGCGACATTTTGGACTTGGTTACCATTAGTTGGGCTAGCCGAATAACTTCCATCGCTATTTTTGACATAACCTGCATCAACAATTTCACTATCTAAATATGTGTATCCTGCAGATAAAGCCCATTTATTTGTGATATTGCCGTTTAAGCCTAATTCAACGCCATCAACACGTGTCTCACCAATATTTCTTGTAAATCCATCACTATCTAAAGCGCGAGTATTTTCTTTTTCTGTACGGAAAATAGCAGCTGTGAGATTAATTCTGTTATTCAAAAGGTCCCATTTGGTTCCGATTTCATAGGTTTTGACTTCTTCAGGTTTGAGGTTGTTAATTGCTCTTGCTTGTGCATCAGTCGTATTTCGTCCTGGGACACTTAACCCTTCTGAACCATTACCAGCATCGATTCCAACGGGATTAGCTGAAGTCGCATAGCTTGCATAAATTGATCCATTTTCTCTTGGTTTAAAGGTTAATCCAGCTTGATAATTGAAGAAATCGTGTTTTGAATTATATTTTGTTCCTGCTTGAATTGCTGAAGTGCCTGAACCAGTATCTTGATTGTATTTCATTTCAGTTTCGAATTCATCCCAGCGAATACCAAGGTCAAGGAGCCACTGAGGATTAAGCTCAATATTATTTAGGGCATATACTGATTGTGTTTCAGATTTAATCTTCATGACATTTGGATTAGCTTGAACTTTACCTAGCCAAGCATCATTCGAATTGGGGTTATAAAGATCAGTACACCAACCATTTGAAATATTTAATGAGCATGCATTATTAGCACCACTACCGCCTATTAACGTGGTATTAGGGTCGGTTACAATGTTTGTGCCGCGTTCAGAATCTTGTTTACTGTATTCAGCACCCAAATTGAAATTATGTTTTATGATGCCTGTTTGGAGTTTACCTGTTAATGCGAGTTGATCTGTAAAACTGTCAGTGGTTGTTAGGTTGGTATTTAGACGACGCCAAACTTTTCCATTTGCGACGTTGCCCTGACTGTCATCTGGTTGAGTCCATAAGTAATTATTTTTTGATTTGCTATAGACAGCAGTATTCATCAAGCTTAGATTTTCGCTAAAATCGTGCTCTAGCTTAAGGGTCCCACTTTGATTTTCTTGCTTTTGAAAATCACGATTTAACCAACCGTAGTATGTACCCTGTTTAACATCAACGGGTGAGCCGACGGTCGCTTTTCTGTCAGTGTCGTATTTATATGGAATACCTGAATCTGGCTTATCAGCAGACTTTAGGTAGTAGTAGGCTAGTGTCGCTCGAGTGGGCGTGTCTAACCCAAAGCTAATACTTGGTGCAATACCAGCACGTTCATATTCAGCGCCATTATGTTGTCCCGCTTTTTCATTCTGGTGACCCATTGCCACGACACGAGTCGCAATACCATTCCCAAAATCTTTATTTGCATCTAATGTGATACGTGCATAAGCATCAGTACCGCCAGCAACAGAGCCTTGGAAAGCATCTCCAGATTTGGCTAATTTGGAAATTAGGTTAATACTACCACCCGTGGAACCTCCACCACCTAAAGTAGAGGCGGAGCCTTTGGTGACTTCAACCTGTTCAACGGCAAACATTTCTCGGTTTTGAGAAGTAGAGTTCCTCACACCGTCAACGTACATTGAACTTTCAGAGTTATAACCACGGATAAATGGACGGTCACCATTTGGGTTGCCACCTTCGCCCGCACCAAGTGTAATTCCTGGAACAGTTCTTAAAGCATCAGACAGCGTAGTCACTTGAGTATCTTGTATCTGTTTTTGAGAAATAACAGAGATTGATTTGGGAGTATCGAGTAGGGGAGCAACGTATTTAGCGTTTGAGGATTTGTCGACTTTAAATGACTGCTCTGATTGAGCCTCTGATTTAATTGTTTCTAAATGCGCTGTATCTTCTTGTGCGAAAGTTTGACCTGAAATAACAGCCAATGACGTTGCTATTGCAGATGAAACGATTTTTTTACGTGTCTTGATAAAGGCCATGTTCAACCTGATATGAATTTGTTTTCAGGTTGAGAATAATAATGATTCTTTTTTAGCTTTAACGGGTCTTAAAATTGATATTTGCGATTTAAGTTAAACTAAATAACGGAAGCTTAAATGTAATAATGTAATATTTTATGTATAAGTAAATGAATTTAAATAATATTGGAAAAATTAAAGTTTCTACATTTTTGTATGGCTATTTTTGATAGGGAATTAATTTTTAATAAAATAAAAAACCCTGCTAGCGCAGGGTTTTACTAGAGAGAATCGACCTAGAATTAGAAATTATATGAAACGGATAACCAATAATTGCGATCTGGAATATATGTACCTGCTGAACTGCTCGTAGTTTTTGTATATAGGAAAGCATTTACAGTATCACCAGATGTGTTGGTAAATGTTTTATATTCGCCAAAATCTTTATCTAAGAGATTGTTGATTCGAGCAGATAGGGTAACTTGGTTATTTACTTTGTAGGACGCACCCAAATTAAATAGTTCATATGCTTTAAGTTCATTATTAGTTACAGCCACCTCGCGTTGGGTATTTGTATTCGCATCAGGATCTGTAAAACGAGTACGTTTAGATTTATATTCAGCTTCTAACCAAGTAGAGAATTTGTCATTAACTAACCACGTACCAGTCATATTTATAGCATGGCGAGGAGTATTCTCAATTGGTTGACCTTTGTCTACGCCTTTCGTAATTTCTGATTCTAGCCAAGTATAATTTGCTTTTAGATTGATATTCGGAGAAATATCATATTTTGCGCTTAGTTCAACACCATAACTTTCAGCTTCATCAGCATTGCCTTGGAAAGAGAAATTTTCTTGATATGAGAAATTACCAACAGTCATACAGTTTGCTGCTGGGGTTTCTCCAGCAGGTCTTTCTGCCCAAATACAGTTATCGATGACATTAGCACCGGAGATAATGAGATCTGTAAACTGGGTATAGAAACCCGTAGCTGTTAGATTGAAGTTGGATAGGTTGTCATAAATGAAACCTAATTCATAGTTTGTTGTTTTTTCAGGTTTTAAATCAGGATTACCTAAAGTGACACTTTGACCTTGTGACCCAAAACCATTAATACCATCAGCTAAATCATTTGCTGTAGGTACTTTGTAGCCAGTACTCACACCACCTTTTAAGGTCCAATAATCATTTGTATTCCAAACGACATATGCTCGTGGTGTAAAATGACTACCAAAAGCACTATGGTCTTCATAACGGCCACCAAATGTTAATGCTAATGAGTCAGTTAGTGCCCACTCATCTTCTGCAAATACCGACCAAGAATCTTGTTTGAATTTAATATTACCTGCAGAGGCATCAACGGTTTCATTATCTTTATATTCAATACCAGTAGTTAATTTATGGTTAGAGATTGATGTAATAAGACGAGAGTCTATAGTTAAATCAGTATTTTCTAATTTACGATCACCTGTTCCATCTGAATAGTAGTTATATTCTGGTGCATTCCCTGCAGGAAGAATACGTCCTTTCTGCTCCGAAGTGACATGACTTGCAAAAGTTTTCCATTGGCCTATTGCTAAATCAGCATCGACACCCGCAGAGATGCGATCTCTTAAAAATTTAATTTCATCTCTATATGATGATAAACCCGAGATAGCATTATTTCTATAAGTATATTGTTCACCTAATCTTGAATCTTCATTGTTGTAGCGTTGTTCTGAATGATCGAAGTCGACCCAAGAAGAAATACTATCATTAATATTATACGTTAACTTTGTACCTACAGAATAATTGTTCGCTTCAACATTACGTGGGTCACGCCCTTGATTTCCTTGATCTATATTTTTTGCAGGTGAAACCAATCGATCTGACTCATCACGGTTGAAAAATTCACCGCGTACTTGAATCCCGAGTTTATCTTGAATCAATGGGCCATTTACAACAGCACTTGTTTTCCAGTTGTTGCCAATGTCATTATTTTCTTGAATATTATGTTCAACAGAGACATTACCATTCCACTGATTGCTTACCTTTTTTGTAATAATATTAATGATACCACCCATAGCATCTGAGCCATAAAGGGTTGACATTGGACCACGGATAACTTCTATTCTTTCAATAGATGCTAAGGGTGGCATGAAGCTTGTACCAAACTCACCGAATCCATTAGGACCAATATTTCCTGCAGTGTTTTGACGCTGTCCATCAATAAGAATTAATGTGTATTCTTGGTTAAGGCCACGCATTTGAATGTTTAAACCACCAGTTTTACCTTGACCATTGCGGACATCAATACCTGGAATATCAGTTAGTGCATCAGCAATACTAGTGATGCCTTTTTTTTGTAAATCATCAGAGGTAATTACGCTAATCGATGCAGGTGCATTTTTAAGATCCTGCTCAAAACCCGCAGCAGAAACGACAATTGTCGAAAGTTGATGAGCACTACTTTCATTTGTGGTATTTGCAAATGTTGCACCGCTAGACAAAGCGAATAATGCAACTGTAAGAGGTTGAAGCTTAAACTTACTCATATTATGTTCTTCCGCTGGTATGAGTGATGCTTGAGGGCATGATCAAATTTGATGCAAATATTAATGATAAACTTTATCATTAGCAATAAAAAACAAACAATAATTGAGAAATATGAATTGAATATGGTTAAACCTTGTGAACAAAAAATATTTTCAGCTTTATAAAAAAGATGGTTTGAAAAAGGTATTTTGTATATCTTTGATTGTTGTCATATAATGTGGCACTTTAAAAATTGCAATTACTATTTCTATATCGAGGAAGCCATGCAAGTAACTTCTGAAGCGGTTTCGGGCGTAGCCCGTCGTTTAAATGTATCTGTACCGACGAGCCGTGTTAATGAGCAATTCGAAGCTCGTTTAAAACGTACTGCTAAAACAGTTAAGATCAACGGCTTCCGTCCAGGTAAAGTGCCTTTAAATGTTGTTCGTCGTGAATACGGCGCGAGCATTTACCAAGAAGTGGTAAATGATGTTATTCGTGACACTGTATTCGAAGCAATTCAACAAGAGAAAATCAATGCTGTAGGCATGCCTAACATTGAAAAAGTTGAAAACAAAGAAGATGCTTTAGTTTATGAAGCAACTGTTGAAGTTTACCCAGAAGTTTCAGTTAAGTTTGACGGTTTAGAAGTTGAACGTAAATCTACTGAAGTAAATGATAAAGATGTAGATCAAATGATCGAAAATCTTCAAAAACAACGCGCGACTTGGACTGAAACAAAAGGCATGGCTAAAAAAGACATGCAAGTTACTTTTGATTTCGAAGGTTCTATTGACGGCGAAAAATTTGAAGGTGGTTCTGCTGAAGACTTCAAACTTGTACTAGGTTCTGGTCGTATGATCCCTGGCTTCGAAGACGGTATCGTTGGTATGAAGAAAGGCGAAGAGAAAGTAATTGATGTGACTTTCCCTGAAGATTACCAAGCAGAAAACCTTGCAGGTAAATCAGCTCAATTCAAAATCACAGTTAAGCTTGTTGAAAAACAAAAGCTTCCTGAAGTAGATGCTGAATTCCTAAAAATCTTTGGTTTAACTGAAGAAGAAGGTGTTGAGAAGTTAAAAGCTGACGTTCGCAAAAATATGGAACGTGAAGTGAAAAACGGTCTTCGCAATCAAGTGAAAGGTGCAACTTTTGATGCGCTTGTAGCTGCAAACGAAATCGAAGTGCCTGCATCTATGTTGTCTCAAGAAATTGACCGTCAACGTCAACAAATGATTCAACAGTTTACTCAACAGTTTGGTGCTCAAGGCGCTAAAGCTTTTGATTCAAGCATGCTTCCAGATGAATTATTCAAAGAGCAAGCTGAAAAATCAGTAAAATTAGGTGTTTTGGTGAGCAGTATTCTTGCTGAAGCAAAAATTGAAGTTGATCAAGCACGTGTAGAAGCTTATATCGAAGATATGGCGACTTCTTACGAAGATCCTACAGAAGTTATTGAATACTTCAAAAATGATAAGCAACAACGTGCACAAATCGAAGCTGTTGTTTTAGAAGACCAAGTTGTAGATCACATCTTAGCGTCTGCTAAAGTAACTGATAAAGCTGTTAGCTATGAGGAATTGTTGAAAGAACAACAAGCTCGTCAACAAGGCTAATCGATTATCCGAAGGAAGAGGCGCTTAACGCGCCTTTTTTCTTGTAAAAAATATGGATCAACTTGTCCTGTATTCACAAAGCTTAATCAAAAAATATCTGATATTTAATGGTGAATATTTTGCATTTTCGACAATTATCCCTCATATTGTGAAAATGTATTGAGTGACAAAAAATTCAGGAATAAATAACGTATGTATGTTCCAACAATTGATAATGCTTTGGTTCCAGTTGTCGTAGAGCAATCATCTCGTGGTGAGCGTTCTTTTGATATTTTCTCGCGTCTTTTGCGCGAACGTGTAATTTTCTTAACGGGTGAAGTTGAAGACAATATGGCGAACTTAATCGTTGCGCAAATGTTGTTCTTAGAAGCTGAGAATCCAGAAAAAGATATTCATCTGTACATTAACTCACCTGGTGGTTCAGTGACTGCGGGTATGGCAATTTACGATACGATGCAATTCATCAAACCAGATGTCGTGACATATTGTATGGGCCAAGCAGCCTCAATGGGCGCTTTTTTATTGAATGCTGGTGCTAAGGGTAAACGTTACTGCTTAGAAAACGCTCGTGTTATGATTCACCAACCATTGGGTGGTTTCCGTGGTCAAGCTTCAGATATTGAAATTCATGCACGTGAAATTCTATTTATTAAAGAGCGTTTGAACCGTCTAATGGCTGAACACAGTGGCCAAGATTATGAAACTGTTGCACGTGATACAGACCGTGATAACTTTATGACCGCTCAAGCTGCAAAAGAATATGGTTTGGTCGATGAAGTTTTAACGAAACGTCCGCAACTTTAAGCTGTAAAGCATAGAAATTTATTTGGAGTGAAGATGTCTGAAAATCCTCAAGGACAAAAGCATTGTTCATTTTGCGGTAAAACGCAGTCTGAAGTGGGTAAACTCATTGCAGGCGAGGACGCTTACATTTGTAATGAATGTGTAGATGTATGCTTAGATTTAGTTCAGACGAGCCAGCAAGTCGAAACTGGTGAATGGGCAACTCGTCCATTACCTAAGCCGCATGAAATTCGTGCAGCTTTAGATCAATATGTGATTGGTCAAGACACTGCGAAAAAAACGCTCTCTGTTGCGGTATATAACCACTATAAACGTCTTAAAGTGACTCAATCAACTGCAAAGTCAGAAGATCGTGTAGAACTTGCTAAAAGCAATATCTTACTCATAGGACCAACAGGTTCGGGTAAGACTTTGTTGGCGCAAACTTTAGCGCGCTTATTAGATGTGCCATTTGCGATGGCTGATGCAACGACATTAACTGAAGCTGGTTATGTTGGTGAAGATGTTGAGAATATCGTTCAAAAATTGCTACAAAAAGCAGATTACGATGTTGAGAAAGCACAGAAGGGTATCATTTATATCGACGAGATCGATAAGATTACCCGTAAGTCTGAAAATCCTTCAATAACACGTGATGTTTCAGGTGAAGGTGTTCAACAAGCGCTTTTAAAAATGATCGAAGGCACGGTAGCTTCAATTCCACCTCAAGGTGGTCGTAAGCATCCACAGCAAGAGTTCATTCAAATTGATACGTCTAATATTCTGTTCATCTGCGGTGGTGCATTCTCTGGTTTAGAGCGTGTCGTTCAACAGCGTCAAGAAAAAGGTGGAATTGGTTTCACTGCTGACGTGAAGACTAAAGATGATTCTAAGAAGTTATCTGAATTATTTAGTCAGGTAGAAGCTGCCGATCTTGTGAAATTTGGTTTAATCCCTGAATTCATTGGTCGTCTGCCAGTGATTGCAACGCTCGAAGAATTGGACGAAGAAGCATTAATGCAAATTTTGACTGAACCAAAAAATGCATTAACGCGTCAGTATCAATACTTGTTCGAAATGGAAGATGTTGATCTATTATTCGAAGATTCAGCATTGCGAGCAGTTGCGAAAAAAGCACTTGAGCGTAATACAGGTGCTCGTGGTTTACGTTCAATTCTTGAAAACGTCTTGCTCGATACGATGTACGATTTACCAAGTCGCTCTGATATTGGTACTGTTGTGATCAATGAAGCTGTGATCAATGAAAATGCTGAACCAGAATATCGAACTGAGCGCCAACCTAAACAAGAACAACAAGTTGAAGAAAAGGTCGATTTAAAGATTTTAGATACTAAATCTGCTTAATTGATTGTAATTCATCTGAAACGCGTAAAAAGTCCCACTTTTTGCGCGTTTTTTGTTTTTAATCTCGGATTGAGATGATAATCTAACGATAACAAAAATATGACATAGAATAAAAAGTATTCGTGATGAGGGATAATCATGCGATCAACCGTAGCAGTGTGTGCTTTGAGTCTGTTTCTTGTGGCATGTCAGACACATAAAGGGCTTAACGAAAATAATCAAACTCATGTGGTTTCAACGTTAAAACCGGTAGATTTTAGTGAGAAAAAAACTTTTGTATCTCAGAAGCTAGCTCAATATAAAGTTGCAGGATTTGATCTGGGCTCATGGGTAAATCAAAAACCAGGACAGTTTTTCAGCCGTGTAAAACCTCAACATCAGCAAGCCGCAGTGTTGTATCTGTACCGTCCTGATAGTAAGTGGAATCGTCAGGAAATTATTGCACCGAGTTTTTTTCTAAATGGTAAGCGCATTCCGAGTTTAATCAGCAATCATTATTATTGGATAGAGCTGGCTGAAGGGGATTATCAACTTAGTATCAGTCGACCTTTAACTGTGATGCATTTTCAAAAACCTTTGGTTGCAAGTTTTAGTGTTAAAGCGGGGCAGCAGTATTTCTTAAAATATGAAGAAGAACAGTTTCGAGGTGGACCAAATGGTAGTGAAGATCTCCTCAGAGTTGGACCATTGATGCAAATGCCAACAAAACAGGCATTAAGAGAAATTGGCATGACTCAGTTGAAAACGCCTGGGCTTAACTATGTTGCCGTTATTCAACCGAACGGAACATTGCAAAAATCAAAAGAAAAAATTAAAAATAAAGAATATAAAGCCAGTGATGATGTGCGCTTAACAGAACCTTTTAAGATATATGATCCACGCACATGGTAACTCTGATTCAGCAGAATGGTTTTTAGCTTATTTCGAGTCAGTATGAATACTTTGTTTTTGTAGTTGTTCTAATTTCTTTTGGACTTCAGCAAAATTCTTTTCTGTAGATTGTAAAGAGCCTGCAAGTTGTTGATTCAGGATTTTCATGGATTCTTGAGCAACAAGTGGACCTTTATTTAAAATGGATTGACCTGTTGGAGAGGAATAAAAGTCGATCTGGGCTTGAACTTCTTGGGCATCATAGACATCTTTATAAATTTTGAGATAGATCGGTTTAAGTTTTTCCCAAGAAGTTTGCTTAATATTTTCTTGGTGAATTTTATCAGCCAGTTCATTGGCAATAACTTGTTGTTGTGGTGTTAATTTTTCGGCCTTAACAATATTTTGAACAATGCTATAGGCCTGTTGATCAATTTGAGGTCGGATTTGTTTAAGCGTACTTTGTAAGAGCTGATCTAAATTCAATACTTGTATGAGTTTTTCGATTTGTTGATCAGTCGCTTGAGCTGCCATAACCGCAGGTGAGCAGATCATGCATCCGCTCAAAAATAATGTTCTTAAAATTTTCATGAGTATTCTCGGTATAAAAAAGCACCCTAATGATAGAGTGCTTTTTGAACTTGAGACAAGTCGAATATTATTTATTGTGCAGCTGCATCTACAACTGGAATTTTACCAATTTTAGCCTGCCAAATTTTTGGTGCAGTTGCGTGAACTGATGTGCCGTTAACGTCTACTGCAACAGATACAGGCATATCTTTAACCACGAACTTATAGATTGCTTCCATACCTAAATCTTCAAAAGCGACAACTTCCGCTTCACGAATTGCTTTAGATACCAGATACGCAGCACCGCCTACAGCCATGAGGTAAGTTGCTTTATTGTCTTTGATTGCTTCAATCGCAGCAGGACCGCGGTCCGCTTTACCAATCATACCGAAAAGACCAGTTGCTTCTAAAACTTGACGTGTGAACTTATCCATACGTGTTGCAGTTGTTGGACCTGCAGGACCTACAACTTCGTCACCCACTGGATCAACAGGACCAACGTAGTAAATGAACTTACCTTTAAGGTCTACAGGAAGCTCTTCACCGTTGTTTAACATATCAACCATACGTTTGTGCGCAGCGTCACGACCTGTATAGATTGTACCGTTAAGAAGAAGCGTATCACCTGGTTTCCAAGAGTTCATTTCTTCTTGTGTGATGCTATCTAAGTCAACACGTTTAGAAGAAGATGAGTCCCAAGTGACTTCAGGATAGTCTTCAAGTTTAGGTGCAATAATATTCGCAACACCTGTACCGTCTAGTGTGAAGTGTGCGTGACGAGTCGCAGCACAGTTCGGAATCATACCCACTGGTTTGCCCGCAGCGTGACAAGGGTAGT
This sequence comes from Acinetobacter sp. 25-47-122, assembly GCF_056779695.1. Taxonomy (NCBI): domain Bacteria; kingdom Pseudomonadati; phylum Pseudomonadota; class Gammaproteobacteria; order Moraxellales; family Moraxellaceae; genus Acinetobacter; species Acinetobacter sp. 25-47-122. Next base: position 93,961 of record NZ_JBWYIJ010000010.1, on the reverse strand, counting down.
CTTTAATTTTGATGTCTAGAACAGTCGTTAAGCCGCCAAGACCTTGTGCACCGATACCTAAAGCATTTACTTTCTCGAAGATTTCGATACGAAGTTCTTCAAGTTTATTTTGTGGACCACGACGAAGTAATTCGTCCATGTTGATCTCTTCCATCAATGCTTCTTTTGCAAGCATCATGGCTTTTTCAGCAGTACCACCGATACCAATACCAAGCATACCAGGAGGACACCAGCCTGCACCCATGGTTGGTACAGTTTTCAGTACCCAGTCCACGATTGAATCAGATGGGTTTAACATTGCAAGTTTAGATTTATTTTCTGAACCACCGCCTTTTGCTGCAACAGTGATATCTACTTTGTTACCTGGAACAAGTTTATGGTAGATCACAGCAGGGGTGTTGTCTTTCGTATTCTTACGGCCAAAAGCAGGATCAGCAAGTACAGATGCACGAAGTACGTTAGAGTTTTCTAAGTAACCTTGGCGAACCCCTTCGTTAATCGCGTCGTCTAAGCTCATTGTTAAATCAAATTTAACGTCCATGCCCACTTCAACGAATACGTTGACGATACCAGTATCTTGACAGATCGGACGGTGACCTTCGGCACACATACGTGAGTTGATTAAGATTTGTGCGATCGCATCTTTGGCTGCTTTGTTTTCTTCACGGTCATACGCACGACTCATTGCTTGGATGAAGTCTTGTGGATGATAGTAAGAAATGAACTGAAGCGCATCTTTAACGGATGTGATCAAGTCGTCTTGCTTGATAATAGTTGTCATACAAATATCTCTTGAGCGGGCTGATAGCTAGCGGGCTAAATTATAAGACAAAATGATTCAATTGTGGCTTTTTTGCTGAGGAATTGGGCGAAAGTTTAATTGGGAACACTGAGGGTTATTTTTCTAAATAATTTAAAAGAGGTTAGAGTTAGTTCTAACTTTATTAACTCATATAAAAGCAGGATTAATGAATAAATTAATCCTGTTTGGAAATAAATTTTATTTTTAAAATTCTTCAATTTTTTAAGATTTCGAAGTCAAGCTACATCTTGCTTATGTTGCTGAAAATCTGAATTATTTTTTGCCGTTGGTCTATATGGTGCATCTTTCAATCCTAGGTTTTCTCTTAATGTTTCACCTTCGTACTCCGTTTTATGTAAACCACGCTGTTGTAAAATAGGTACAACATGATCAACAAAATCTATAAAAGTACCTGGTGTGTAAGATGGTGAAATCAAGAAGCCATCGGCTTCTTCACTATGGAAAATTTCTTCAATCTGATCCGCTATTTGTTCCGCAGTTCCAATCAGTTGAGGAAGTAAAACACCTTGAGCGTAAAGTTGACCTATATCACGAATGGTTAGATTATCTTTATCAGAAAGCCGTTTAGCGAGATTGAACAAGCCTTGCGAACCTGGTACCTCAATGTTGGAGATACCTTCATCTAAATGATATTGAGAAAAATCATGATCAGTATGAGCTGACAAAGTAATTAAACCAGAAATTGGGTCAGCCTTTTCATTGTGAAATTTTTGCTGTGCTAGTGCTGCTTCTTTAGTTTCGCCGATAAATGGAATGAATGCAGGAAAAATCTTAATTTGATCAGGATTACGACCATGGGAGATCGCTCGACGTTTCAGATCTTGATAAAATGCTTTACGACCTTCACTGGTTGGATCAATTTCAAAGATCGCTTCTCCCCATTTTGCAGCAAAATCACGACCACGATCTGATGCCCCAGCTTGGAAAAATACTGGGCGACGTTGTGGAGATCTAGGAACAGAAAGCGGACCTTGCACATTGAAGTTGCTAGTTTTATGCCCTGTAATATTGATCTTGTTAGGGTCTGCAAATGTACCAGATTCTTTGTCTGCAAGTATTGCATCTGCTTCCCAACTGTTCCAAAGTTTCAAAGCGAGGTCAACAAATTCCTCAGCACGGTCGTAACGTAAGGATCGGTCTAAAATATCTAAGTGTCCAAAATTTTTGCTCTCAGCTTCATTTAATGAAGTAACAATATTCCAGCCTATTCTACCATTTGATAAATGATCAATCGTTGCGAACGCACGAGCGATGTCAAATGGACTAAAATGTGTGACTGATTTAGTGACAGCAACCCCTAGATATTTTGTAACAGCGGCAATACTTGTTGCAACGTGAAGAGGGTCGAGGCTTGCTGTAAATTGAACGCCTTTTTGAATCGATGCTTCAATTGAATTCCCAAATCGTTCTGGAAAAGCAAGCATGTCTGCAAAAAAGACAAAATCAAATTTCCCCCTTTCTAATGTCTTGGCAATTTCGTGATAGTAGGAGGCTCGTGTAAAATCAATTCGACTTTCAGGATGTCGCCACGCAGAATGACTATGCGTGACATGTGAAGCCATGGTGAAACCAGCAAGATGAAGTTTTTTCGACATGGATTGATGCTCTCATTATGAATACATCTACCTTAATGTGATTGTTTTTTTAAAAAAAATAATTAATTTAGAAATCTTTTTATAATAAAAATATTTATGATTTAATGAATAGTTTATGTATAAAAATTAATCTCAACGAATTAAACCAATATTAATCCAATGCTTAAAAATACGTTGATAAATATCATAGATAAATAAAAATATTTGAGATCCAAATTTTTTCCAAATATAAATCCCAAAAAAGTTGATGATAAAAGCAAGATAAAATGCACCGATCATATCAAGAGGGAAGTGAACGCCAAGATAAATACGCGACCATGCGACACTTAATGCAAATACAAAAAAGATTGCGGCAAGTTTAAAACATCGAGAAAATAAAAAACCAAAAGCTACAGAGCTGAAAAATAACATATGATCGCTAGGAAATGATCCATTTGCTTTGTGTTCAAGTAGCGTCATTCCTATGGGGATGGCAAAGGGGCGAGGGCTATAAATAAAGTGAGAAATTAGCTGACTTGTAGCGAATGCTAAAATAGTCACAAAGAATATTCTAAGCAGAGTTTCTTTCGTATTTTTACTGACTAAGAACCATCCGATAAAGAAAAAACAGATCACAAAATAAAACAGATCATGTGCAATAAAAAATGCAAATCGAATTAATCCTGTTGATGAGTCAGGAGAAACGTTGAGTACATCGAATAGAAAATAATTAAATTGTTGTAGGGTCATGAATGAAGATTAAGAATGAGATGAACTATCTTTATCAAAAATATTACTTGAAACGTACGGTTAATTTGTCATTTTATGTGTACCATAGAAACGTTTTGAAGATGCCTTTTTAATCATCATAAAAAGGCATCTAATTTAATTAAGCAGATTGTTGATCTGCTTGAATAGCGGTGAGTGCAATAGTGAAAACAATGTCATCGACCAAAGCTCCTCGAGATAAGTCGTTGACCGGCTTATTTAAACCTTGCAACATTGGTCCAACACTTACAACGTTTGCAGAGCGCTGTACAGCTTTATAGGTGGTATTACCTGTATTAAGATCTGGGAAAATAAAGACATTGGCGCGTCCAGCCACTTGAGAGTCAGGAGCCTTAGAACGTCCCACACTTTCGACAGATGCAGCATCATATTGAAGGGGGCCATCAATCAATAAATCTGGACGACGTTGTTTTGCGATGCGTGTTGCTTCAGCAACTTTTTCAACATCAGCACCTGTACCAGATGTACCAGTTGAATATGAAATCATGGCAATACGTGGATCAATACCAAACGCTTTGGCTGAGTCGGCAGATTGAATCGCGATTTCAGCAAGTTGCTCTGCATTAGGATCTGGATTGATTGCACAGTCACCATAAACATACACTTCATCTGGTAATAACATAAAGAAAACAGACGAAACTAAAGAGTAATCAGGTGCCGTTTTAATCAACTGAAATGCAGGGCGAACTGTATTGGCTGTGGTATGAACTGCACCTGAAACTAATCCATCCACTTGATCTAGTGCTAGCATCATGGTTCCAAGAACAACTGTATCTTGTAACTGTTCTTTCGCTTGCAGTTCATTTAACTTGCCTTTACGCAACTCAACCATTGGTGCAACATAGTTGTCCCGGATGAGATCTGGATCAATAATTTCTAAATCATCAGGTAATTCAATCCCTCGAGCTTTGGCTACATCTAAAACTGCTTCTGGTTTTGCCAGTAAGATACAGTGAGCAATACCACGTGATTGGCAGATCGCGGCTGCTTGAATCGTACGAGGTTCATCACCTTCAGGAAGAACAATTCTTTTCTTCGCTGCAATTGATTTTTGTACCAACTCATGACGGAATGCAGATGGAGAAAGACGTGGTTGGTATGAGCCATTCAGCAACTGCGTTACCCAATCCGTATCAATATGGCTAGATACAAATCGAGTGACTTGTTCAGCGCGAGCAGTATCATCTACAGGAATTTCATTGCTTAAATTAGCCAATTGAGTCGCTGTTTCAAATGTACTCAATGGTGTGTGTAAAATAGGTAAGCCCTGTTTTATCGCAGCTTGGCAGAAAGCCAGTACTTGTTGATTAGGTGCATAATGTTCAGTCAATACTAAACCAGCAAGAGGGATACCATTGCTGCTTGCTAAACTACTTGCAAGTAAGACATCAATACGATCTGATGCGCTAATAATCAGTTCGCCTGCCGTGAATTTGTGCAGTTCGCGCTCGATATTTGAAGCGATCAGGCTACTATGCAGAACACGTCGTTGTGCAGCCTCACCTAAGTTAATCCATTCTGCTTGAATATGTTGCGCGATATCAGACATTCGCGGCACACTTAAAGTATTACTAAATGGTACTAATGCAATAACAGGAAGTTGTTCGGAACCAATCAGTGGATGTGTTTTTTGAATTTCCCCAACAAATTGTTGAGTCTCTTGTGTCAGACGCAGACTTGGATCAATGGTCACTGGAATCTGTGCAGACTCCTCGGACAGACCTTTGGTTCGCATGAAAAGCACACCAGCTGTTCGGTTGCTGTTTGCTCCACCAAAATTACGTAATTGGGTTTCTACTTTTTCTGCTGTATAGGCAGGTTGTTTGATATCAGCATTGCTCACAATGATGACTTTCGCATCTAGTGCTTGAGCAAGTTGAGCATTCAGTTCAGATGCAAAACTATCACGACTATTTGGAACTAACCCTTCCACAATAATAAGATCATGTTTTTTAGCAATTTGACGATGTAGACGAACAGCTTCTTCTAATAACTCATCACTTTCATCAGCATTTAATTGCTGAACTACATTTTGATATGAGATTGGTTCAACTGTTTCGTTCTGAGAAACATGGCGGAATAACGCTGTGGTGCGATCGAAATTTTCAGCATGTACTTCTTGTGAAAATGGCTTAACAAAACCAGCTTTTACACCTTGACACTCAAGTGCATAAATTAAGCCTAAACACGCTGATGTCAGACCTACACCTTCACCAGTTGGAACAAGTACAATTGTTTTCATATCATCAAAATCTATATCTAAAAATAAAAAATAAATATGTCTGCGTGGGCGACTACTTAAGCAGTCGTGGTTTCAAGTTCAGACTTTTTTTCAGATGAATTCACATCTCCGATTTGATTCACCACATGTTCTGTTTCTTGTGCAATACGTCCTTCTTCATCTGTAGGAATGACCCAAATTTGCGGACCAGTACCATTATCAATACGACCTTCTGTACCGCGAGCTAATTGATCATTTTTTTCTTTGCTAAAGTTAAAACCAAAATGTGGCAAATAAGATAATGTTTTTTCACGAATAAATGCTGAGTTTTCACCAATACCACCTGTGAAGAATAAGCCATCAAGACGAGGTAAACCACAGCTGAGTGCTGCTAATGATTTAGCAAGACGATAGCAGAATACTTCAATAGCAAGTGCAGCATCTTCATTGCCTTCTTCTGAAGCTTCGATAAGTGTTCGCATATCGTTTGACAGGTTTGAAAGTCCTAATAAACCAGATTGGCTATTGAGCATTCTGTCAATTTTGTAAATGTCCCATCCTAGGTTTTTGGCTAAAAAATTATGTAAACTTGGATCTACATCACCACTACGGGTACCCATCACTAAACCTTCGAGTGGCGTTAATCCCATAGAGGTATCAACACTTTTACCATTCCAAATTGCACAAGTAGAACTACCATTGCCTAAATGAGCGGTGAGCCAACCACCTTCACGGAAACTACCAGCAAGCTCAGAACCACGATCTGATACATAGGCATGGCTTGTACCGTGGAATCCATAGCGGCGAACATTATGTTCAGTGTATAAAAATTTTGGTACCGCATAACGATAGGCATGTGCTGGCATTGTTTGATGGAACGCTGTATCAAACACTGCAACTTGCGGTAGGTCTGGGAACAAACGTTTAGTCGCTTCGATCCCAACAAGATGTGCAGGATTATGTAATGGAGCTAAAGGTGTTGCTTCACGGATTTTTTCAATAATTTCATCGGTGATTAACTCTGCTTGAGTTAAAGAACCACCATGTACAATACGATGACCAATGGCATCAGGCTTGTGATTCGCTAAGCGAGATAATCCAACTTCAAGTGCTTCTTTGTGGTCTGCATTTGGAATACGAATATCAACTGGTTCGTTGCCTACAGTCACGCCTTTGATGCGCGCTTCTGGCGTACCTAAGTTTTCAGCAAGACCATGAATTCGGAAATCTTGATCTTTAAGTAATAATGCAAACTTGATCGAAGAAGAACCGCAATTGATGATAAGAACTGAATGAGGCATGGTGTGTTCCTTTACTGGCAATTTTAATATTTCGTTTGTTGTCTTCCAAATGAACAAAAAATGTTATTTCTTGATCGTGAAGCATTTGTAACATGCGTTTTTTTATTGTCCTAGATAGACTTTAGGTGATTAGACTTAAGCACTATCGACCACTAAGGCAATAATAATTAAAATTTATAGTCTTTCTGTATTCATTTATTAAATAAATGATGGTTATGTTTTAATTAAATTGTATGCGTAAAACATAGCATGTATTGTATTTTTTATATACCGCTTCCACTTTGTAATTGACTTAATTTATACGTTTTTTATTTCATTATGATGAGTTGAATCACTCAAAAATAAAGCCCTTTACTCAAAGGGCTTTATTTTTGCTTAAAAGCTCTATTTATTGACGGATCTGGCCATCGCCTAAGACAATCCATTTTTGTGAGGTAAGTCCTTCTAAACCGACTGGACCTCTGGCATGAATTTTATCTGTTGAAATACCGATTTCAGCACCTAAACCATACTCAAAACCATCAGCAAAACGAGTAGAGGCATTGACCATGACCGAACTTGAATCGACGCGTGTAAGGAATTTTCGCGCCGTGCTAAAGTTTTCAGTAATAATCGAATCAGTGTGATGCGATCCATATTTATTGATATGCAAAATTGCTTCATCAACGCCACTGACCACTTTAACCGCTAAAATAGGTCCTAGATATTCCTCATACCAGTCTTCTTCGGTCGCAGTTTTAATCTGTTCACCTAAAATTGCTTTTACTTTCAAGCAACCACGCAGCTCAACTTGTTTTTCAGCATAAAGTTCAGCAATGCGAGGCAGAAAGTCATCAGCAACTTTTTCATCAACCAATAGCGTTTCCATGGCATTACATACGCCATAACGATGAGTTTTTGCATTTAACGCAATTGGCAATGCTTTTTGTAGATCAGCTTGGGCCTCAACGAAGACGTGACAGTTACCATCAAGATGTTTGATTACAGGAATAGTCGCTTCACGTGTAATACGTTCAATTAAGCCTTTGCCACCACGGGGAACAATAACGTCAACATACTCAGAGAGTGTAATCAATTGTCCAACAGCAGCACGATCTGCTGTATTCACAACTTGGACTGCGTTGATTGGTACACCAGCTTGCTCTAAACCTTTTTGAATCGCGGTAGCAATGGCTTTGTTTGACTCTAATGCTTCTGAACCACCGCGAAGAATGATGGCATTGCCAGACTTAATCGCTAAAGAGGCTGCTTCTAGAGTGACGTTAGGACGTGATTCATAAATCATACCTACGACACCTAAAGGCACTCGCATTTTTCCAAGCTGAATACCAGACGGGCGATAAGCTAGGTCGGTAATTTCACCAATGGGATCAATTAAACTGATGACATCTTTAAGACCTTGTAACATTCCACTGAAGCGTGTGGGTGTAAGTTCCAAACGATCGAGTAATGCGCTGTCTAAATTGTTTTCATGACCACGAGTCATGTCTAGTTTATTCGCAGCTAAAATTTGAGCTTGATGGTCTTCCAAAGCGGTATGGATTGCCGTCAAAGCATTATTTCGTTCAAAAGTCGAAGATCCAGCCAAAAAGCGCGAAGCTTCACGCGCATTCTGACCGACGACTTGCATGTACTGTTCGATGGAGTCTTGCATAGCAGTTTAACTGATCATTTTAAAATCTCATTCAAATAGTAGCAGCGCAGATGACAACAATCTATGTTTATCAGCGAAAAAAGCTAAGTTGATAAAACTTGTAACTATTTTTAGAACCTAACGGCAGTTAAAAAAGATAAAAGGTGAATTCTTGCATTGCGCAGATTTCATGCATCTGTATAAAATGAAATGAATGTTAATTATGTTGCATAATCATAACGAATTGAGAGTATGATCAAATTAACGGCTGTGAAAACAAAACAATAAAGCCAAATGGAGATAAGGGAATGAATTCCATGATAAAAATGGAGCTTGAAGATTATTCAGTTGAAGACAGCACTCATTTTTTTGATCTGTACCATAAAAATAGTTTTAAAGAGCCGCCACGAACCACGTGGATCGATGGGTGGAAAATTGAATATATGGCGATCGCATCGCCAGAAACACTGCACCAGACGCCAACGCTGATTGTCGGAGGCGCATTTCAAAATTTTAATTCATATAAATATTGCGTTGAACAGCTCTTTGAGAAAGGACCTGTTATCTTAATTGACTTACCATCTTTAGGTTCAAATCAACAAATCCACAATCGTGATACTGGAATTTCTGCTGGTACTCTAGAGCTACCAGAGCTTTCAAAAATGTTAGGTCAATGGTTGGATTTGGTGGAGATTAAGAAAGTCTCTGTCATGGGGATGTCATTAGGCTCTGTGGTTGCTTCCTGTTTTGCTCATTATCGCCCAGAACTGGTAGATCGATTGATTCTGATGGGCGTCATGCAGAAGACGCGTAAAAGCTGGCGTATGTTGCTTGAAGAGTCATTAATATTGATGCAAGAGCAACGTATGGATGAGTTTGGTCAGGCTGTCATTTTGTACTTGGTGAATCATGCAAAATTAGATCAAACGCGTATGTCTCCAACAGCTAAACGACTTTTTTATAAGCAGATGTCTGAGTTTGATATCGCTGAGCGTGAGCGATATGAAATTAACTGTAATCGTTTATTGCGTCTTTCCCATGTTCCAATTCCGATGTGTAAAACATTAGTAGCATGTGGTCAATTCGATAGTTTTACTTTGCCATTTGAGAATGCGAATTTTGCCTTGCAATGTCCAGATGTTGAGTTTGCAATGATTGCAAATGCGGATCATGTGCCTCAATTGCAACGTCGTAAAGAAACCATGAATCTTTTTACCAGTTTCTTAAAAGGCGAATCGATTCACAATCTAGATGGAATCATTTATTTAGATAAAGACCAAATGCAATCTTTGGATCGAAGGGGGGAAGTTCGATTTGCCCTTAAAAATGCGCATTCTGTTTTAATTCATCAAACAAATGCACAACGTTTTGAAGTTGAAATTAAAGACCTGAATTACTTTGGTGTATCATTCTTTTTGGATGACCCATCTCAAGTTGAAGTCTTACAGGAAGATGCTCGAAGTTTTGCAATTGAATTTGAGGATGAGCAAGGACATTTTGCTGTCGAATGCTTAATGTTCGATTTTATTGGAAATGAAGTAAGAGCATTATTCAAGCATGGTTATTTTGAAGTGGCTGATCGCTTACTTCAATTTATAGATACCCATAAACACAATGACAGCGTGGATTAGGCTGTCATTGAATTCATTTGAATCAAAAAATAGATACTTCGTAATATTGCTACGAACGAATCATTATTTTATTGCATGAATCATCCATACTAGATCACCAAGATGCTGATCTGTATCCATATTTTGATTCTTTTTTTCAAAATACAGTTGAGGTTGAATAACTTCAACTTCAGTAAAACCTGACAGTTTAAAAAAGTGCTGTACCTCTAAAGGGTCTTTAAAGTGGAAGGTAAATGCACTTCTTGAAGCGTATTTGAGTAATTTGCTGCTCGACCAAATTAAGTTAGCCAGTTTATGTTGGACAGGTTCGGGATAAAGGTCAGTTAAATAATGAAGCGTTTGGAATGGTTGACCAAAACGTACAATTGAATTCAGCAATTGTTTGAGTAAATCTTGATTAAAATAATTGATTAATCCTTCACTGATAATCACTAGCGGTCGTGTTGGGTCGAATTCGTCAAAAGCTGTTTTGAAATCATCCGTGAATAAGTCTGCTGATAAAACTTTAGGGCTTTCGGGATCGATTTTATTCAAAGCGGATTGTTTTGTGGCAGCCATGTCTGGTAAATCTAATTCGCGATAATCTATTTCGGGATAATGAGATCTAAACCACCAACCACGAGGTGAAAGTCCCGCTGCAATTTCTAAAATTTGCAGGTTTGGATATTGTTTGATTAATAATTTTAAATGGTCGTCTAATAATGTATGTCGTGTCTTCAGAGTTGAACGCATACTTCCACCGATAAACTTCTCAGCCATACTTTCAAAAGGGTGAGCGAATTGCGCCAACGCTTTACCTTTCGAAGTCGCAAATGCTTCGTGAGAGATACCCATTTGGTACCAAATATAGCCAGTGTAGTGAGCAGTAAACGAAATATGACGGTGCTTTGATTGTTTTGATTGAGACATACACATCCTTAGCTATGATTATTATTGGATTGGTCAAGATAAAGGGAGCATTTAGATGCTCCCTTTATTATTAAAATGATTGTCTAAAATCTTCAATGACCTTTTTGACAGATTTCCATTCGTTGCCTAAGTCAAGTTGTTCACCAATGCGAATCTCTTGAATCTTACCGCGCATACGCTCTAAGCGTTCTTGGTTCGGCAATGGATAATTCTCTATGGCACTGAGCGCGACACATGCAGATTCCCGATTATTGCAGACTAAGCCCATATCACAGCCAGCTTCAAGCGCGGCTTTGATGCGAGCATCTGCACCACCTGCAACACAAGCTGCTTGCATACTTAAGTCATCAGAAAACAAGACACCATCGAACTGAAGTGTTTCACGAAGTACTTTTTGAACCCAATACTGAGAAAAACCAGCAGGATTTGGATCTACTTTTTCATAAATCACATGTGCTGGCATGAGTGCGTCAAGTTGAGGTTGGAGTTGAATAAAGCTTTGCATATCTTGAGCTTCAATTTCAGCATAACTTCGTGTATCCACAGCTGCAGCAATATGTGAATCTGCTTTAACCGAGCCATGGCCAGGGAAGTGTTTCCCCGTGGTTGCCATACCTGCGCGTTTCATACCTTGCATAAAGGCTTGGGCTAAAGGGATGATATCTGAGATATTTTTAGCAAAAGCACGATCACCAATAACATCGCTGATGTCGTTAAGGTCTAATACAGGTGCAAAGCTGAAATCGATCCCGACTGCAAGAACTTCGGTAGCCATGAGCCAACCGCATTGTTCAGCCAATTCAATTGCTCGTTCTGGCTGACTTAAATAGAGCTCACCGAAACGTCCCATGGCAGGAAGGAGAGTGAAGCCTTGTTTTAAACGTTGTACGCGTCCGCCTTCTTGATCGACTGCAATTAAAATATCGGGACGAACTTGGCGCATATGATCCGTTAAGGCGCGAACCTGTTGAGGTGATTCAATATTTCTTCCAAACAAAATGACTCCACCAACTTGTGGAGATTGTAGGAGTTGAATATCTTCTTGATTAAGTGTTGTGCCCTCAATATCAAGCATCAATGCGCCAATCATAGTGGAATCCGTGATTCTAATTTTAAAAGAGAAAACAATACCCGAATTTTGCAATGATTTGCTACATTTTCTCCGTACAGATTATGATAAAACTATACGGCAGAAATAAAAAAGTTGTTTAAGGTTTTGAATATTAATATTTCTATCTGAAAACAATAGTGTAAATTTGGTTTATCCAAGGAAAGACAAATTCGTTATGAAACTTCAAACAATCGCTTGCGCGGTAGCCATTGCCACTGGTGGTTTATTTTTTGGTCATACAATTAATGTTGCGATCGCAGCGAATGAACCAGCGGTTCAACAGGTTCAGAATATAAAGCCCACACAAGAACAAGCTTTAGTTTCAAGACAATTAGCAACTTTGGTGGATCGTCAGCACTATTTAAATATGCGTTTAGATGCTACGACCTCACAACGTATTTTTGATATGTATATTGATAGTCTTGATCCTGACCATAGCCTTTTCTTGGCAGATGAAGTGGCAAACTATAAGAAAAAATACGGACCAACTTTTGGAGCGGCGCTCAAAGCGGGTAACCTTGAAGGACCTTATGCCATTCACGCTCAATATCGTGATCGTTTAAAGTCATTCTATGAGTTTATGTTGGCGGAGTTAAAAAAACCGCAAAACCTAAATCAACCTAATGTGTTTATCGAGTCTGATCGTGAAAAGGCTCCATTTTTCAAAAATAAAGCTGAGCAAGAAAATCAATGGCGCAAAATGTTGGTGTCTCAGTTAATCAATTTAACGATTGCTAAAGAAGAAGATTTGGCTAAGCAAAAAGCGCTGAAAGATGATCCCTCTTTAGCAGCAGGACAGGATCTCACTTCAGCTGAAGATTTAACGCCAGTTCAGACTTTGACCAAGCGCTATATGCGTCAATTAGAACGTATGAAGCGTACTAAAAGCGATGACGTTTTAGAAAAAACGCTCAATGCTATGTTAGCGACCTATGACCCGCACAGTAATTATTTCCCGCCAATCGATGCGATTGAGTTAAATCGTCAGACCACATTGCAGCTTGAGGGGATTGGTGTGTCGATCCGTCCAGAACGCGGGAATGAAGACTATACGCGTATCGAGACGATCGTAGATGGTGGTCCTGCGTTTAAGACGGGACAGGTCAAGTCTGGTGATCGTATTATTGGTGTCGCGCAAGATGGTGACAAAATGGTCGACGTCATTGGATGGACCAGTTCTGAAATCGTTGGATTGATCCGAGGTAAGCGTGGGACTAAAGTCACCATTAAATTGCTCGGACCTGGAGCATCTATGAGTCAGGCACGTACCGTAACTATCGTACGTGATGTGATTCAAGAAGAGGATTCAGGTGTACGTTCAAGAACAGTAGAAATTGTACGAGATGGCAAGAAACATAAAGTTGGGGTAGTCGAAATTCCATCGTTCTATTACAACTACCGTGCCCGTCGTGCTGGTGAAAGCTATCGTTCAGTATCTGAAGATACCAATAATGCATTGAAAAGTTTAGCTGCGCAAAATGTCGATGGCATTATCGTCGATCTTCGTAATAACCCTGGCGGTTCACTCGAAGAAGTGGCAAAGATGATTGGGCAAGTGATTAAATCTGGTCCAGTGGTTCAAATTCGGGATGGGAATGGTAACGTCAGTGTCTTCGAAGATCGTGATGGAGGCGCTCAAACCTACGCAGGTCCGTTAGCGGTCATGGTGAATCTGGCTTCTGCATCAGCAAGTGAAATCTATTCAGCTGCTGTACAGGATTATGGTCGTGGGATTGTGATTGGAAGTACTACGACAGGTAAGGGTACAGCTCAAGTTCAATTGGACAGCTTAGCGTATGGTCAAGCGACATTGACGCAACGAAAGTTTTACCGTGTTACTGGTGGAAGCACACAAAATAAAGGGGTTGTGCCTGATATTCAATTGGTTGATATCTACGATGAAGAGTTTGGGGAGCGTAAAGCTAAGAATGCTTTAGAGTGGGATACCATCCCTACAGCTCCTTTCAAACGTGAGGGAGAGGTGCAGGCCTTTGTACCAAAATTAGCTGCTCATTCAAAACAGCGTGTTGCGAATGATATTCAATTTAAGTATTTAGAAGCGCGTAAAGCGATTTCGCAGAAAGCTAAAGAGAATAAACAAATCGTGTTGGATATCGATCAACGTAAAGCTGAACTCATCGCTTTGGAAAAAGAAACGTTGGCAGGAGAAAACAAACGCCGTATAGCAATGGGTAAAACTGCTTATCCAAATTGGGAAAGTTATCAGGCATCGATGGAAGCTTTGGCTGAATCGCGTGCTAAGATGAAAACTAATCAACGCCCACCTTTACCTGAAGAAGAAGCATTTGTTACTGAATCAGCTCATATCTTGCTCGATTACATTGCCTTGCAAAAATAAAAATATTTATTGTTAAGTTTTACTTAAAAATGGCGTATTTCGATACGCCATTTTTTATGGATATCGCCGAAAAACAACTTGACGTTCAATGAGATGGTGATATTGTTGTAGGCGACAAATGCTCATTAAAAAGTTGAACCTTCTTACATTTATTTGCTGTACTTTTGGGGTTTAAATAAAATAAAAACAGGTTCAGGTACGGATAAGTCTCTATATGATTCATATGAGTTACGATTATGCAATGGTGGCGGGTTCTGCTGTGGCGGCAGTGATCGTCTGCTTTATTGCTATTTCATTTGAACAACTCATTAGTACCCACAAAAACCCAGTTGGTCAAAAAGTGCTGCTCGGTGTAAGTGGCATGATATTTGGTCTTGCGATTTGGGTCATGCATTTTGTTGGAATGCTGGCTTGTCATTTACCCGAAGATCATAGTTTCGATATAGGTTTAACGCTATTCTCTTATGTGATCGCAGCTCTCGCTTCAATTTTTGCCATATGGCTCACGACTAGATCTACACTTCCTTTAGCTAGATTAGTTTTGGGTGCACTTCTGATGGGTTTCGGTATTTCAGGTATGCACTATACTGGAATGGCGGGATTGATCGTTCCCAACTACATTATTCGTTATGACACCATTTTGGTGATTTTTTCTGTACTGATTGCTGTATGTGGTTCAGGATTGTCATTCTGGCTGATGTTTAAATATAAGCGTACCTATCACAATAAATTGGCTTTCAAGCTTGCCGTGGCATTCATGATCGCTTTTAGTATTGTGGGAATGCATTATATTGGTATGGCGGCTGCGACTTTCCAACCCGTGGATGCCAAATATGCAGCATTGAATCAACTCCATGAAGGTCAAGGTTTATTACTTTTTGTCATTATATTTGTCACCTGCTTGGTTTTAGTGGTCAGTTTTTTTGTCGCTATTTTAGAATTACGACTTGAAGAGAGAAATCAACAACTAATCAAAATGAATAAGGAATTGGAAAGCCTTGCCCTTCAAGATAATTTGACCAAACTTCCAAATCGACTTTTTTTGCTTGATTACACCACTTCATTATTTTCACTTCACCAATCTAAAGATCATAAAGTTGCATTCATTTATATTGATTTGGATCGTTTCAAGGCAGTAAATGATGCTTTTGGACATCATATTGGTGATCAGCTTTTAGTGAATTTAGCACATCGACTTCATGCATTACTCGAAAAAAACCAAAAATTAATTCGTATTGGTGGTGATGAGTTTTTATTGGTTGTTGAAGACTTTTCTACAGACCAAATTGATCAAGTTGCCAATCTAGTATTGAGTAAAATCCAAGAAGGCTTTGTGATTTCTGGGAAGGAAATCAATATCTCAGCAAGTTTAGGTGTGGTCTATTATCCAGATCATGGTGCTGATTTACATGATTTGTTGGTGAATGCTGATGCTGCAATGCTGATGTCCAAAGAGCAAGGTCGCAATACTTACAGTGTGTTTAACTATTCATTAGATCAACAAGAAATCGCACGTAGCCAATCAAAACTTATTAATGATTTGTATCGTGCTGTTGAAGAACAACAATTCATTTTATTTTATCAGCCGAAATTCACAGCAGATTTTAAAATTTGTGGCGTTGAAGCTTTAATTCGTTGGAAGCATCCAAGTCTAGGACTTCTAGCACCAAATATGTTTATTGAGGGTGCGGAGCAAACAGGTCTTATTATTAAAATGGGCTACTGGGCTCTTGAACAAGCGTGTATACAGATTCAAGCTTGGCAAAAAAAGAAATTGCCTTTCTGTCCGATCGCTGTAAATTTATCAGCTGTACAATTTGAACATAAAGCGCTGGTAGATACATTAAGATGTTTAATCATGCAATACCAGATCGATCCAGCCCATTTAATTATTGAGATTACTGAATCGACAGCAATGCATCATATCGATGTCAGTATTCGTACTTTTGAGAGCCTACGTAATTTGGGGATTGGGCTTGCGATTGATGATTTTGGAACTGGTCATTCTAGCTTCTTATATTTAAAGAATCTCCCGGTAGATGAGCTTAAAATTGACCGTGAATTTATTCGAAATCTTTCACCCAATACTAAAGATGAAATTATCTTAGAAAGTATTATTGTATTGGCTAAACGTTTAGGTTTGGTGGTGACAGCTGAAGGCGTTGAAACTCAAAAACAAGCCGATATCTTAAAACGTTTAGGTTGTCAGCAATTACAAGGCTATTTATTGGGTATGCCATTACCTGTGGATCGTTTAGAAAGCACATTTAAGAACTATTAACTTCTGGTCAGTTTCTGATTCATCACATTCACATTCGGTATTGATCTGCTACAATATCGCCAATTTTTATTTTGATCTTTTTTGATCTTCTAAACTGCATGTCTGCAGTAGGTGTTATTCATGAGCTTTAAGCAAGAGTTAGCGGAGCAAGTTGCTCAGCGACGTACATTTGCCATTATTTCCCACCCCGATGCGGGTAAAACCACAATGACGGAAAAGTTATTGTTGTGGGGGCAAGCGATCCAAGTTGCAGGTATGGTAAAAAGCCGTAAATCTGACCGTGCTGCGACATCAGATTGGATGGAAATGGAAAAAGAGCGTGGTATCTCGATCACGACCTCTGTGATGCAGTTCCCTTATAAAGACAAAATGATCAACCTGCTCGATACACCGGGGCATGAAGATTTCTCTGAAGATACATATCGTACCCTTACAGCCGTAGACTCAGCGTTGATGGTGATTGATGGTGCGAAAGGTGTCGAAGATCGTACTATTAAGTTAATGGACGTGTGTCGTATGCGTGACACACCAATTATTTCATTCGTCAACAAAATGGACCGTGAAATCCGTGAGCCGCTTGAGCTCCTCGACGAAATCGAAAATGTCCTGAAAATTAAATGCGTACCTTTAACTTGGCCTTTAGGTACAGGCCGTGACTTCGCGGGTGTTTTTAATCTGATCGAAGAAAAATTCTATGTCTATAAAGCAGGTTTTGGTTCAACCATTACAGATATTGAAATTCGTGACGGTTATGACCATGCTGACCTTCGTGAAAAAGTCGGTGAATTAGCTTGGGCTGCATTTGAAGAGTCACTAGAATTAGTTCAAATGGCAAATGAACCGCTTGATCGTGAAGAATTCTTAGCAGGGCGTCAAACTCCAGTATTGTTTGGTACAGCGTTGGGTAACTTTGGTGTAGACCATGTCTTGAATGCATTTAGTGAATATGCACCACCACCAAAAGCACATCCTACCCAAGACCGTAAAGTTGAAGCGACTGAAGAGGGTTTCTCTGGTTTTGTCTTTAAAATTCAAGCCAATATGGACCCTAAACACCGCGATCGTATTGCTTTCATGCGTATCTGTTCAGGCAAATATGAAAAAGGCTTGAAAATGAAGCATGTGCGTATTGGGAAAGATGTGCGTATTTCAGATGCATTAACGTTCTTGGCGGGTGATCGTCAGCATTTAGAAGAGGCATGGCCAGGCGACATTATTGGTTTACACAACCATGGTACGATTCAAATCGGCGATACTTTCACTTCGGGTGAAAACTTGCAATTCACAGGTATTCCTCACTTCGCTCCTGAAATGTTCCGCCGTGTTCGTTTAAAAGATCCTTTGAAATCAAAGCAACTTCAAAAAGGTTTAAAAGAGCTTTCAGAGGAAGGTGCAACTCAGGTATTTATGCCACAAAACAGTAATGATCTTATTGTCGGTGCTGTGGGTGTTCTTCAATTTGAAGTTGTTGCTTATCGTTTAAAAGAAGAATACAAAGTAGATTGTATTTACGAGCCTGTGAGCATTAACACTGTTCGTTGGGTTTCATGTCCAGATGAGAAAAAATTTAATGAATTTAAGAAAAAAGCACATGACCAACTTTCAGTTGATGGTGGTGGGCATTTAACGTACTTAGCACCTAGCCGTGTCAATTTACAATTAATGCAAGAGCGTTATCCTGATATTGTTTTCCGTAATACACGTGAACATTAATTTTGCTTGAAAATGTAAAACAGCTTCCTCGTGAAGCTGTTTTTGTATCAGAATAACCAATGCTTTAATTTTGGTTGATTCTTGTGATTACTCTAAACTTACAAAAAAAACGATTGCGTATTCTTCTTGCTACTTTAGTCATTGGGGTGGCATCTTGTGAAAAACAACCAGAGTCTACGACACAAAAGTCAGGGCAGTCTGCCCAAGTTAAAAACGCTGATGTGTTACCTTACTTAAATGATGACGCGTTTCAAGTTGAAATAAAGAGCGAAAATTGTACAAAATCGGTCTGCGAAAAAATTGAAATTTTAAGTCTAAAAACAGCAGATCAGTGGGTCAATCAACAACTTAACAACCATTTGGCTTTTGTGATTCAAGATCAAATCAATGAAAAAGCAAAATTGAGTTTGGATCAATCCATCGAAACCTATATAAGTCGATCTGAATCATGGATGAAGGAGTTTTCACTGAATCAGCCTTATGAGTTGGATATACTGACGCAAGTCGCCACCCAACGAAATCAATATGTGTTGATCCAATTCATCGTAAACACAAAACAAGCTGAAGTGATCGTTAAAGATCGTGGTTACTTTATGGTATTGGATCGAAAGCAGAAAAAAGTTTTACAGTTGCAGGATGTGATTCAAAAGAACCAAATAAATGATTTTGAAAGAATACTTCAGTTGTCCTATCAAAAATGGTTAAAGGCCCAGAGCAGTGAAGTGAGAAGTATCGCTCCAGTGAATCTTAGCTGGAAAAATCAGGAGTGGTTCTTTGATGGTGAAGGGATTGGTATTCATATTCGCGCGAACGAAATTGTCAAAGGTGGTGAGCAATTGGATATCTATTTGAATCATGCTCAAACCAAGCAAGTGGTTGTGCCGCAGATCTTCCAAAAGATGTTTTGAAATATTACAAATATTGTAATGTAGCATATACAATTGCAGTTAAACCCATACAAACGAAGCTTGAGCTATCAATTTCATCGGGTTAGGCTTAAATCAATGATAAATGACCGTTTCTCCTCAAGGTTGTGAGATGTTAAAAAATAAAATAGTTTGGACTGTATCTGTACTTACTGCCGCAATTACGCTGAGCGCATGTCAGCCAAAAGGGGATGGGCCTAAAGAGTCACCTGACACTCAAACTCAAGCAGCATCGGAAGTTCAGATACTCGTGCTTCAGGGTGAAACTGAAAAAGTGCCTGTTCGGTTGGTAGAATGTGATGGTAACAATTGTCCAGAAATTTCAATTGATCGATTGAGAACGAATCAATTTGTGTTAGATGGCTTAATTGATCAAGCGATTATCAAAAATTTACAAGAAACGCTAGAGTTGTTCGAACCTGAGCAGACGCTGCCTAAAGACAAAGATACTCAAGCCGCAAGTGAAGTTGTTGAATATAAAACTGCAGCGCAGTTACTTGCAGAGCAGATTCAGCCCTATATTGATAATTTTGTGGGTTTAGATAAAGAGTTAAAGCACTTGGGGGTTGGACATCAAATTAGTTTGAGTATTAGTCCTAAAATTTTAAATTCACAAGGACCACTTGCAACCGTCGTATTGAATACGAGTAACTATTTAGGAGGTGCACATGGTTCTTCTTCACAAACTTACTTTAATTTTGATTTGAAACAGCAGAAACAAGTGTCACTGGATCAAATTTTAGTGAAAGACCAAAAGAATAAATTAAATCAATTGGCCCATGAAGAATTTAAAAAATGGGTCATAGATTCGCAGTTAGCAGATAACGTTGAAGAGTATGAAGAGGCTTGGAAATTTAAACTCACTGATAACTATTATTTGGGTAAAAAGGGTTTAATTCTTCAATACGGTGAATATGAAATTGGCCCTTATGTGGTGGGTTTGCCAAGACTCACCATTCCTTATGAAAAGCTACAGGGTGTGATTAAACCTGAAATGCTGGAAGCTGTTCATCCTGCGGTTCAAGATGCTGTACCTCAAGCTGCAGGTGAAGCAAAATAACATGCCCATGCCACGTTTGTTTGATACGCATACGCACTTTGATGTAGAAGATTTTGACTTCGATCGTGAGCAACTTGCGTATCAGGCTAAACAGAAGGGAGTGGATGCTCTTGTACTGATCGGGTTTCAACACCAACGCTTTCATACATTGATTGAAACACACCATTGGTTAAATGGTTTAGATCAGGCACCGAGGAGTTATCTCGCTCCTGGTCTACATCCTTTTTATATCGAACAACATCAGCCTCATCATCTAGACGATTTAAAAAAAATTCTTGAAGCACAACAATGCATCGCCGTTGGTGAAATTGGTTTAGATACTTTTCTCAAGCAACATAAGCAGTCGGAAGTTTTCGCTAAGCAACAGGATTTTTTTGCGCAACAACTCGATTTGGCTCAACAATTTAAGCTTCCTGTGTTGTTACATATTCGTAAATCTCATGCTGAAGTATTAAGACTGTTAAAAGCAAAGCAATTTGTTCAGGGCGGTATCGCCCACGCATTTAGTGGAGGGGTAGAAGAAGCAAAGGCATTTATTCAACTTGGATTTAAGTTAGGTATCACGGGACAGATTACCAATCCCAATGCTAAAAAATTACACCAAATAGTTCAGTATGTTGGCATTGAACATCTGGTCATTGAAACAGACTGTCCTGATATGACGCCATTATGTTGTCAAGCTTCAACTGAACACCGTACCCGTAATACCCCACAGAATTTAATTTATGTTTTAGATGGTTTGGCACATAGTCTAAATACGAGAGTCGAAGACATTGCGCAACGTGTTTGGGAGAATAGTGTGTCTGCACTCAACCTAAAAAATGAACTGAAATTGTCGTGAGTTCAAAACTCTCTATTCCTCTGAAGTTTTGCTAAAATACGCCTTTTCCAAATAGTGTTAGAGCAATATGACTGACTTAGTTCATGATGATGAATATGAACGCCGTTTTACCGGTGTAGCCAAAATTTATGGCGAAGAAAATTTTCAGCATTATGAAAACAGTCATGTCATGGTGATCGGTATTGGCGGTGTTGGCTCTTGGGCTGTCGAAGCTTTGGCTAGAACAGGTTTGGGCGAGCTCACATTAGTGGATATGGATTCTGTTGCAGCATCAAATATTAATCGTCAGTTACCTGCGATGACATCAACATTAGGTCATGAAAAAATTGAAGTGATGGCAGAGCGTTGTCGCCAAATCAATCCACGTATAAAAATCAATTTAATTGATGATTATCTAACGCCTGAAAATGTAACGGAGATTTTGAGTTCAAATCCAGATGTTGTGTTGGATTGCATTGATGATGTCAAAGCAAAACTCGCATTGATGCTACATTGTCGTTTCAATAAAGTCCCCTTGATTGTATCTGGTGGTGCTGGTGGTAAGTTAGATCCACTCAAAATTCGGGTCGCAGATTTGTCAAAAACAGAATACGACCCGATGCTGGCAAAATTAAGAAGTCAGTTACGCTCAAAAGGTATCTGTAAAAAGCCGAAAGAGAAGTTCGGTATCACCTGTATTTATTCGGTGGATAATCCTTTTTCGAATGCTGATGTTTGTGCGAGTGCTGGGTTAAGATGTGGTGGTTATGGTTCAGCCGTGGTGGTGACATCAAGTTTTGCAATGGTAGCTGTGGCTGAAGTGTTAAAACGATTAGATTCGATTCAAGCAAAACAAGCCTAAAGGTGATTATCAAAAAAGGTCTCTATCAAGAGACCTTTTTACTGATGTTATTTGTTTATTCAGCATTGATTTTTAAGCTTTCTTGTTCAGCATGTCTTTGAATGGCTTGTTGCATACCGATTAAGGCATTTTCAATATCTTTTAATGTTTTCGCGTTACCGCCACTCAGGGCTTGACGCCATTTTCGTGCACCAGGAAGGTTTTGAAATAAGCCTAAAATATGACGTGTAATCACTGATAGTGGCGCACCATCAGCTAAACGTTTTGCAATATATGGCATCATTTCCTGCATGATCTCAAAACGGTCAGGTGCTGACAAATTCCATAATTGTCCTAGTTCAGCCAGTAGATAAGGATTGTGATAAGCCTCGCGACCAATCATGACACCATCCACATGTTGTAAGTGTTGTTGAGTTTCAGCAAATGTTTTGATCCCACCATTGATTTCGATCAATAGTTCTGGGCGATCTTGCTTTAAACGATAGACATCTTCATAACGTAAAGGCGGAATGTCTCGATTCTCTTTTGGTGACAAACCTTGTAGTAAAGCAATGCGTGCATGCACGATAAAATTTTGACATCCCGTTTTTGCAACGGTATCGACAAAATGCAGCATCTCTTCATACGATTGCATATCATCGATGCCGATTCGGTGTTTTACCGTGACGGGAATATCAACTGCATTTTGCATTTCAGCAATACATTCAGCAACCAGCTCAGGCTCAGCCATGAGGCAAGCACCAATTTTATTGTTTTGAACACGATCACTAGGGCAACCAACATTTAAATTGATTTCATCATAGCCCCAATCTTGAGCCATTTTAGAACAGGTTGCGAGGTCTTTAGGATTTGATCCACCAAGCTGTAACACAATAGGGTGTTCTTCTTTGCTGTAATCTAAATGACGGGCTGCATCGCCAAATAAAATTGCGCCTGTGGTCACCATCTCGGTGTACATGATGATATTTGGATTGAATAGACGTGCAAAAAAGCGGTAATCACGGGTCGTCCAATCCATCATGGGTGCGACGGAAATTCGAGGCTGTAAGGATTGGATATCAGACATGGTGAAACCTAGATTTAGTAAATCGTGAAAAGCTCGGCATCTTACCATAATTTGGAAAATGGGTCATTGAAGCACAATTGAGATTTAAATAGGTTGAACATTCAAGGAATTCAATAACCTCTCATACCTTACCGAGTACACCTTGATTAATTTTACCTTACTAATCTAAACTTTAATGTTCATTTAAAGACAATATTCTCTCTTTAAGCCCTTTTAAAATAAACTTAGCTGCTTGAGTTTGACTCTGGATAAAACCATTAAATTTTGGCAAATCATCAGCTACATCTTGCACACGACGATGGTAAAAAATATGCATATTTTCAGGGGGAACTTGCGAGAAGTCTTTTAAGTTCCATTTAGGAATAAATACCAACTGATCTAATATTCCAAATTCAATAGAAGGGGACTGACATTGTTTGCATATCCCACGACGGATATTGGGTGGTGACTTCAAACGTTTAAAAGTAGTCTGTTTAATATTTAAATCACAAACATCTTGTTTCAAGAATACTAAAACATCTGAAAATGCCTTACCTGTATATTCTTGGCAAACTTGGCAGTGACAAATAAAATGTGCGATGGGTGCATGAGAAAAGCGAAAAGTATTTGCGCCACAAGAACAACTTGCTTCAACATTGAAAGGCATGTGATTTAAATTTGACATAAAACTTCCTTGTTTAAGATCTATTCATAGATGAAATTAAAATTTTAAAGTTCGATTGAGTATCACGCAGGATGAATAAGGGACTCTGATCAAGTTTGAGCCCCATAGTAAAAAAATCGCTGAGCACTTATGTCGTATAGAACCTAAAGATTATCTAAAGTGCACTGATATCAGATCCGATCTTTTGGGGGTCGACCAAAATTTTAGCGTGTTTTTCAGGATCACCTAAGGCCTGAAAAGCATCTTTGACTCCTGCAAGACCTACAACGCCCGTTATCAGAGGAGAACAATCAATTTGACCTTCAGCGATCATATGGAGCGCATCTCTGAAGTCAAGTGGCGTATAACCAATCACAAACTGGATTTCGATTTCTTTGTTTAAAGCCAAAGCGGGTTCGATGCTGTCGGATTGCATACATACACCCACACCGATAATTTTAGAAAATAACGGTGCACCGTTAATAATCTGTTGAAGGATGCCTGGCATCCCGACACATTCAAAAATCACAGGACGTTTGGGTAAAGCACCTAATTTGTCAGCCATACGCCACGCATGCCACCATGGAATATGCATAGACTGAATCTTTTCAAAAATACCGATTCCATAGTTAATCGCTTCAGAAGCATCACCCAATAAACCGTATTCTTTCCAACTCTCAAAAGGCGAGGATTGTTTAGGATCAAGGACGACATCTGCGCCACAAAGTTGAGCCAGCCGACGGCGATTTGGTGAAAAATCACTGGCAATAATTTTTTTCACACCAATCGCTTTGAGCATTAAAATGACACCTAAGCCTACTGGACCACAACCAATAACAATTGCGGGTTCTGATTTCTTTATTCTGCTCCGACGTACTGCATGTAAAGCAACTGCCATTGGCTCGGTCATTGCCGCAAGATCGGGATGTAATCCATTTGGCACCGCAAACATGAGTTGAGATTGCACCAAGATTTGTTCGGCATAACCACCAGAAGCTTGAGGGGAAAGACCAGTCGCTTGATAACTCCACTGATCAACTTTCAAGAGTGGCATCGCACAAACTAAGGTATCTGTTTTAAATTTTTTTCTAGTTTTAGGACCATAATCTAGAACACGACCGCAAAATTCATGCCCCATGACAAAACGGTCTGTTGACTTTGCAACACCTTTTAGACCCACTTTAGCTGTAAGTTCATGCATGTGGTCACAACTATGTTGCATATGTAAGTCACTGCCACAAATACCACATCGCACAACTTCTAATAAAGTTTGTCCTTGTGATGGTGTTAGATGGCTGACATTTTCAAGTGTTAATTCATTTTGATGACATACAACAGCTTTCATTCTTGTCCACGAATAATTTTTATAATGATAGTGAACAGTGTGTGTGATTACGCACAAGAGATACACAGCTTTAGAGGACTGAATGATGACTGCAGAGGCTAAATTATTGAAAAAGCCTCCATTTATAGAGGCTTAACATGCATATTTTATGAGTTAACTGAGTTGGGTTCGATGATAACGTTGATCCACTAGCGTGAATAGTGCAGTACAACTGACCAGGATTAATCCTACGATACACGCCATTGCCCATCCACCATGATCCCAAGCATAAATTCCTAGCGCGGAACCACTTGCGCCACCAATAAAATAGCTGGTCATATAAAGTGAATTTACACGAGATTTAGCATCCGGTCTTAAATTAAAAATCACATTCTGGTTGCTACTATGCACCAATGCTAGCCCGAGATTCATCAGTCCAAAACCGATGATATAGCAACTTAAATAGAATGCACCTAAATAAAGGAATATCCATGCGCTACCTAGGATTAAAATGCCAAACCAAGTGATTTGTTTGACGTAACCACGATCGGCGATCTTACCAATTTTCTTGGTGGACAAGGCGCCAAATACGCCAACCAAAGTGACTAAACCCACCATGACATCTTCAAGAGAAAAAGAGGATTTAAGTAAAATAGAAATGGTGGAGAAGAGGATGCTCATCGTTGCAAATGCAAAGGCACCAATGATAGAGCGATAGATTAAACGAGGCTCTTCTTTAAGTAGCAGTCCCATCGATTTAAACACAGCAAAATAACTAATTTTAGAGCTAGGAATATAAGGCAGACGGATATTGAGTACCACAGCGACCATTAACATCAAAATTCCACTGACAATATAAATGAGCTGCCAATTAAATAGGTTGGATAACAAGCCAGCTAAACTGGTCGAAATCAAAATACCCACCAATAATCCGCTCATCAGTAACCCGACGACTTCGCCTGTTCGTTCTGGTCGAACCGCCATCGTGGCAAACGGAATTAAAATTTGTGCTGCAACTGAGAAAAGCCCAGTGATAATTGTGCCAGCCCATAACATATAAAGGTTGAGCGAAAAAGCACAAATAAATAATCCCACTGCTGCAAAGAACATTAAAAATGGGATTAATTTCGTTTTATTGAGAATATCACCAAGTGGTACGATAAAAAGTAGTCCGACAGCATAAGAGACTTGAGCCAAAGTAACAGTTAATGCCACATCTGTTGCAGGGGCATTAAAGTAAAGTTGAACAGAGTGAATTAAGGGCTGCGAATAATAATTAGCGCCTGCACAAATACCACAAGCAATGGCCATCAACCAAAGTAAAGCAGTGTCATTCGTGATGTCTTTTTTATTTAAATCGTCAAGATCGTTATACATGAATAAATGGCTCAGTGGATGAGGAGCAGTAAGCTGTGGCTTCGATTTCAATTTGCATGGCGTCTAATGCCAAGCGAGACACAGGGATTAGTGTGCATGCTGGGAAATTTTGATCTTTCCATATTGTATTCATTTTCAGATTTAACAGGTGATGTTTTTGTTGGTCAAAATTGACAATCAATACGCTTAGAACAGCAATGTTATAAAAGTCGATATGTGCATAGCTGAGAGCGATTTTGAGATTTTCGAAGACTTGGTTGAGTTGTTCTGAATAATCAGTGGAATAATGTCCTTCGGCATTTTCACCACCTTGACCTGATATATGAACGACTGTGTTGAAGTGTTTGACCTCACAGATGTGGCTATATCCAAATTGCCTTGGGGAATAAAGCTGAGGTGGATTTTTAGTGGTTAAACTAAATGGTGGCTTATTTGGTTTTGTCATTCTATCTTCTCTGGATTAAGCTTAGAAAAGAATTATGAAAGCTCAACTTAACTTGAGGTTAAGAGCATGGAAGAACAAAAATTACAACAGTGGCTCAGTATAGGCGCGTTAGCTGCTCGAAGTGGTGTATCGGTCGCAGCACTCAGATTTTATGAAGACAAAGCTCTTATTTGGAGTGTGCGGACGGAAGGAAATCAACGGCGATATCCTCGATATATGCTGAGAAGGATTGCCATCATCAAAGTGGCACAGCAGGTTGGGATTTCACTCTCTGAAGTGAAGCAAGCATTTAACATACTCCCTAAGAATAAAACCGCGACTAAATCAGATTGGACCGCATTATCGAGTGCATGGCAAAAAATTTTAGATCAAAAAATCTTAAATATGCTTCAACTTCGTCAACAACTGGATTGGTGCATTGGTTGTGGGTGCTTATCTTTAACTGAATGCCCACTAAGAAATGAAAATGATCAAATGGGGTCTACATCGTCGGGTTCCCACTTTGTTCCACTCGACATTAAATTTGACGATGATCAAGGGAAAATAGAAATTCACTATGAAGACTAAGTTTCATCGTGAAGCATTATTTTGAAATTTGAACTGTGAGGTTAATGTTGTCTTTATTTCAGTTTAGTTTTGGAAAGCGTAATCATCATCACACCCAATATATTCAGCGCACAACCAAACCATTGAATCATATTCATTGATTCCCCTAAAAAGATAGTTGCCAATATAATGGTCAGAATTGGACCAAGTGAACCAATCATGGCTGTTTGAGAAGCACCTAAACGAGCAATACTTTGCGCAATGAGAATAGTTGGAATCACCGTTACCCCAATACCTAATGCAACACCATATCCGATTATTTCTATGGGTTGTTGAAGGATATTGGATATAGGACTTGGCTGAGCAATAAAGTAGTGAAGAATCGTCCCTAAGCAGGCGATAGACATTGCTAAGCCCGTAAAATTCCACGATCCAAATTTTTGGATTAATTTTGGAGTCATCAATAGATAACTCGCAAAGCAAATCGCGCTTGCGAAAACTAAACTCACACCTAGCCAAAAATTACTTTCATGAGGCACATTGCTTTGTTCTTGGAGCATCACTATAAGCGTGCCGCCATAACTTAGTCCAATCGCAAAAATAGTCTTCATTGAAAGAGGATGTTTGAAAATTACACTTGATGCAATTACTGTCATGGTAGGATATAGAAATAGGATAATACGCTCCAAAGAGGCACTGATGTACATCAGACTCATAAAATCGAGCCAACTTGAAAAATAATATCCAATCAAACCAGCAACGAGGAGTAGGGCCCAATCCTGCGCTGAAAATCCACGATTACGGTGTCGGTTCAACCAACAAATAAAAAGAAAAACGGGTAAGGCACTGAGCATCCTTAAGGCAACCAGCAATGTTGCATCAACATCTTCAGAAACTGCATAAGCTTGTTTGATTAAGATCGCTTTACTACTAAACAAGAATGCTGCCAACAGCGCACATAAACTCCCTAACTGAGTGGGAGTCAGCTTAAGTACCATAAATGTTAAAAATCAATTTTTAAGTAATGGAAGTATAAGCCAATCTTCATTGTAAGCTCTAAAATTCAATCTCTAATTTTCGCTAAATCACCTACCTAGCGACATAAGAAGTTTTGATTTTTTGTTTAAATGCATCATTGTGGTGCGTAATATGAAAAAAACAGTGGTCTATCAACCCAAAAAATACATCAAAAAAATATTTCAAATTTTTTTTGCACGGTTTGTAAGCATTCTTTTCAAGAATCTGTCATCTTGTATTTCATCTTTAAGCCAAAATCTAAGCCCAATGTGTAAACCTAGATTTATCTAAATTTTGTCTTATTTATAATTTTTAAGAATGTCGTGAGAATTTGAATCGATTAGTCTGATTTTTTGTCAATTCGGCAAATTGAAATTTATGAGAATGAAAGAAGCAACTAAAAATGTGACATGCACGGCGCTTTAACACAATCAAAAGGGATAAAAAGAAAGCTAAAAAATGTCAGAATGATCAAAGCTTAATAAAGTCAAGCTCCCTATACTGACGATAAATTAGAAAAAAGTTTCTTTTTTGTTAAAAAATGGATCGAAAATTAAACGAAACTGGAACTATTTTTTATGAAAATGATAGATCAAGTACCATGAAATTTTGTGATGATCGTGAATCATGAGTTCAAAATGAGGGTATTTATTAAATAAATATTGGGTGGTAATTTAAAAAAGTTCAATTAGAATCCAAAAAATTCACATGAATACATCCAGGGGTATATCGCAGGAATGCGATATCTACTTTAAAAAAAATTAGCTTGAGGAATGCTCATGCAGATCGGAATCCCTACCGAAACTGTAGTTGGTGAAAGTCGTGTAGCTGCGACACCAGAAACAGTAAAGAAGTTAATTGGTGCTGGTCACAGTGTCGTTATCCAACGTAATGCAGGTGTTAAAGCTGCTTATATTGATAGTGCCTATGAACAGGTTGGTGCAAAAATTGTTGATGATGCTTATACCGGCAGTCAATTGGTTTTAAAAGTTCGCGCACCTAAAGGCGAAGAAATACAAAAATTAGCCCCAAACACCACAGTGGTTGCGATGTTTGATCCGTACCGTAATACGGAACTTGATCAATTCGCTGCTCAGCAAGTGTCTGCATTTGCACTTGAGTTATTACCACGTACGTTATCTCGTGCCCAAAATATGGACGTGTTGTCATCACAAGCAAACTTGGCAGGTTATAAATCTGTGCTTCTTGCGGCGGCAGAGTACCAACGTATGTTCCCAATGTTAATGACAGCGGCAGGTACGGTTAAACCAGCTCGTGTAGTCATCATGGGTGTTGGTGTAGCAGGCTTACAAGCGATTGCAACAGCCAAACGTTTAGGTGCTATTGTTGAAGCGACAGACTTACGTCCGACAGCCAAAGATCAAGTTGAATCTTTAGGCGGTAAATGGTTGGACGTACCAATGTCAGCAGAAGAACAAGCGCGTGCTGATGAAGCTGCTAAAAATGGTTATGGTTGGATGCCTGGTGAACAATATATTAAAGACCAAGCTGCAATTGTAGACAAAGCGGTATCGAATGCTGACATCGTGATCACGACGGCTCTTTTACCAGGTCGTGATGCACCGCGCTTAATTAAAGCTGAAACAGTTGCCAAAATGAAACCTGGTTCAGTCATCCTCGATATGGCAGTTGAAACTGGTGGAAACGTTGAAGGTTCAAAATGCGGCGAAACTGTTGTGACTGATAATGGCGTGAAAATTTTGGGTGTCCCAAATATTCCAGCGACCGTTTCTACAGAAGCTTCAGCGCTATATGCACGTAACGTTTATAACTTTGTTGAAACGCTTTTTGATCAAGATAAAAACTAC
The DNA here is from genome assembly GCF_056779695.1 of Acinetobacter sp. 25-47-122. NCBI lineage: Bacteria > Pseudomonadati > Pseudomonadota > Gammaproteobacteria > Moraxellales > Moraxellaceae > Acinetobacter > Acinetobacter sp. 25-47-122. The sequence continues at coordinate 63,701 of NZ_JBWYIJ010000010.1, read as the reverse complement.
AGTATCAATCAAGAAGACGAAATCCAAAAAGCATTGCTTGTCACTCATGGTGGTCAAGTGCTGTTGAAGCGTGGTTAAGGAGACTGATCATGGTTGAAACTATTACAATTTTTGTCCTCGCAATCTTCGTAGGTTATTACGTTGTTTGGGGAGTGACACCTGCGCTTCACACGCCTCTGATGGCCGTAACGAATGCATTGTCTTCAATTATTATTGTCGGCGCGATGATCCAAACTGTTGGTCTACCTGTTATGGGTGTTGAGGGGGCTGTTGATTTTCAAACCATCAATGTGGTGAGTGTATTAGGTGCGATCGCTGTTTTCTTAGCAAGCATTAATATTTTCGGTGGCTTCGCTGTAACCGCTCGTATGCTTGAAATGTTTAAGCCAAAGCAAAAGAAAAAAGAGGGTTAATACATGGAATTTATTCGTGAGTATGCGGATTGGTTTTACCTAATCGGTGCCGTTCTTTTTATCTTAACTTTGCGTGGCTTGTCTGGTCCTAAGACAGCAATTGCAGGTAACCGTTACGGTATGATTGCAATGGCAATCGCCGTGTTAACAACTTTCTTTGTTGCTGATAATCCTGTGGTATGGATGATTGTCGGTGCAATGGTATTGGGTGCGATTGTTGGTATTGCTCGAGCTCGTACAGTGCCTATGACACAAATGCCAGAAACAGTTGCTCTCATGCACTCACTCGTGGGTCTTGCTGCAGTGTTGATTGCGATCGCTGCAATTATTCACAACAACAAGCTCGTCGAGCTTGGGCCAGACTTACTGGCTGCAAATGGTGTGAACTTCCATGAAATGAGTCGCGTACATTTATTCGAATTATTCGTAGGATGTTTCGTTGGTGCCATTACATTCACTGCATCGGTATTTGCTTATGGTAAATTGGCGGCAAAGAAATGGGCAAAAACGATTTCAGGTGCATGGGTTAAACCTGTTCAAGCTTTGATTTTTATTGCGATGCTAGCAGCAGGGATTCACTTTTTCTTGACGGGTAACATGACCTCTTTCTGGGCAATGACAGCACTTGCTTTAGCCTTTGGTTGGGTATGGATTGCACCTGTTGGTGGTGGTGATATGCCAGTTGTGGTGTCTTTGCTTAACTCATTCTCTGGATGGGCGGCAGCAGGGATTGGTTTCACGCTTGAAAACAACATGTTAATTGTTGCAGGTTCGCTTGTAGGTTCATCAGGTGCAATTCTGTCTTACATTATGTGTAAAGCAATGAACCGTTCAATCATCAACGTATTGTTTGGTGGTGCAATGGGTGGTGCTGCAGCACCGACAGCAGCAGCTGGTGCAGCAGTTCAACGCAACTACCGTTCTGGTTCTGCTGATGATGCTGGCTTCTTAATGTCAAATGCAGACAGTGTTGTTATTGTACCGGGTTATGGTATGGCGCAAGGTCGTGCTCAAAATGCGGTGAAAGAGCTTGCAAATTTATTGAAAGAGCAAGGTGTAACAGTACGTTTTGCGATTCACCCAGTGGCTGGTCGTATGCCTGGTCACATGAACGTTCTTTTAGCTGAAGCAGATGTTCCGTACGAAGACATCTTAGAGATGGATGAGATTAACTCAGACTTCCCAGCAACAGATGTGGTATTGGTCATCGGTGCGAATGACGTCGTTAACCCTGCAGCGAAAGATGATCCAAACTCACCAATTTATGGTATGCCTATTCTTGAAGCACATAAAGCTCGTACCATTATGGTGATCAAGCGCTCTATGGCGACAGGTTATGCGGGTCTTGATAATGACTTGTTCTATAACGACAAAACAATGATGATCTTTGGTGATGCGAAGAAAGTTGTTGAAGATATGACGAAAGCCATCAACGGTACAGGTCACTAATTCATAGCTTGTTTTTAAAAAACCACCTTCGGGTGGTTTTTTTATTTTTCATGTGTAGGTTTTCGCCACATTCCCCAAATTTCAGGTGCATCGTAGGGCAGATCGCGAAGGTGAAAGATCACTTCAAATCCATAATGACGATAGAGTCCAACATTGCTTGGTGTTGCAGTTTCTAAATAACATGGGATACCGTGTTGATCGCTCTTTGTGAGAATAGGTGTTAAGACTTTGCTGGCTAAGCCTTGTCCTTGGTGATCAGGACTTACACCTATGAGTTGTAAATAATAATGCGCCTCACTGGGATGATGTTTCTGCACCAGATTAATGATGTGAATAAATTTCACCAGTTGTCTTAAACCGATAATCTTCGTTAATTGAGGGAGGAGTTTAACCTGCTGAATGAGGTTTAAATCCCACTGATTTGGCGGAATCCAAAGTGCAGCAACTGAGCGATCGGGATTGGTATAGACTTCATTATATGGTTGAGCGATATCTTTCAATTGGATACTAAAAAATTGCTCAAGTTTTGCATGTTTTTGTTGGAAGCTCAGTTTTTCAGCTTGGATCGCCCAGTTGCAAAACTCTTCGTTCCAAAAGGATTGCATTAATGTTTCGACTAATGCATCGTGATCTGCTCTTGTGGCTTTTATCATGGTCATATCAAGGTAAACCAAATCAGTGATTGTGTTTTTGTTGGCTTTATTGTTATTAATATAAAATGCAAAGTATAAAAAAGCGACCCAGAAGGTCGCTTTAATATGTTTATGCTACAGACTCTGTAGTTGAAGCATTACGCCATAAGTTTTCTAAATCATAAAACTTACGTGCTGTAGGTAACATGAGATGTACTACAACAGTGCCAAGATCAACAAGGATCCATTCTGCATCGCTTTCACCTTCAATACCGATAGGGCGAAAACCTGCTTTACGTGCTTCATCAGCGACGTTGTTTGCAAGCGCTTTCACGTGACGTGTAGAAGTACCTGAAGCAATGACAATTGCATCTGCAACATTGCTCACTTCGCTAACATCAATCGTTGTGATTTCTTTTGCTTTAACGTCAAGCAATGCTTCTTGAACAACTTTTAAGCAAGCTTGAACGTCTTGTTTTGGAGAATTCAAAGAGAGTTCGTGAGAATTAGAAGCGCCGGGCGATGGTTCTAAATTCATGAGAAGTGTATTTTCCTGACTATAACTCATCTTTCACTATAGCGCTTTCTGCTTGAAAATTCAAACTTTGAACAAATTTCATACCACAATATGATGATATTAAAGAAGTTTATTTTTCCATGTGAAAGAATTTGTTGAATGAGATTGGGGGCGATATTCGGCTGCGACAAATCCTTCATACATGCTATTTGCAATGCATTCAAAAATAGTGGAATAGTCAATTGTCCCTGTGAGTGGTTCATGTCGACCTGGTACATCTGCAAATTGTATATGCCCAATGTGTTGCATATTTTCTTTGAGTGACAGAATCAGGTCTTCTTGCATTCTAGCCATATGATAGCAATCGAATTGCATTTTTAAAGCTGGATGATTGACGTCTTTCAGTAATTCTTTGGCTTGATGCATTGTTTGAATCATGAAATTTGGCATATCAAAGCCATTAATCATCTCAAAAACGGGTTGAATCCCATGCGCTGTGAAGATCTCGCTGACATATTTAAGATTTGAGACTAAGGTTTCATAGCAGATCTGATATTCAACATTATTTGGTTGCTTGCCAGCCAAAATATTCACTCGAGGAACATTGAGTGAACATGCGTATTCAATCGCAAGGTCAACAGCTTGTTTAAATTCATCAGTTTTACTTGGGATGCTCGCTAATCCGCATCCGCCTTGCATTAAATCTCCGGCAGGAACGTTGATGAGACACAAGCTAAGTTGATGTTCATTAAGTTCATGCTGAATTTGCTTAACACTCAGCTCATATGGAAATTGAATTTCTACATGTTGGAACCCATATTCAGCAGCCAGCGCAAAGCGTTCAATGAGTGGAACTTCTGTAAAGATCATCGATAAATTGACAGCGAGCTTCATATTGAATGCAACCTATTTATTGTTTTGTTCAACTTGCAGAATGACTGAGGCAAGGTCTGATTCAGAAAAGCCGTTGGATTGATGCGCTTTCAATTGTTCTAAGGCTTGTTGAGCGACAGGAATATTAAGGTCAAATTGTCGAGCCAAACTCAAGGCGTTATTTAAATCTTTAGACAGCGTCTGAACTTTCCATTGCACAGGCTCAAACTCATGCGTTGCCATACGTGGTGTTAAAATTTGAAAAGGTTTAGAGTCGGCGAATCCACCTGCTAAGGCGGGTGCAAGCAGTTGAGTATCAACACCCGCCTGATCTGCTAAAGCAACAGCTTCTGCGATGAGTGTGCTATTTGCAGCAACGATGAGTTGATTACAAATTTTGGTGGCTTGTCCTGTCCCAGTTCCACCCATACAGGTTACACGTTGTGAAAGAACTTGATAGATTGGTTGTAAAGATCCGATGATGCTCGATGGTCCGCCAGCAAAAATAACTAAACTGCCATTTTCGGCACCAGCTGTTCCGCCTGACACAGGAGAATCTATCCAATGCGCTGATTTCGCAGCGGCACGTTGTGCAAGATTTTTAGTTTTATCCACAGATAGACTCGAGAAGTCCACAATAATCTGCTCGGGTTGAATCAGTGATTCAATTTGAGAAAAAACAGCCTCTACCGCATTGTCATCGGCTAAACAAGTTAAGATCAGATCAAATTGTGCTATCTCAGAGAGTTGAAGGGGATGTGCCCCAAGCTGGATTAACGGCTCACATGCGCTGGGGCTTCGGTTCCAAACAGCAGTGTAAAACCCAGCCTGTATCAATCGAGTCGCCATTCTGCTACCCATTAAACCCATACCTAAGAACGCGATTTTAGTTTGACCGTTAATCATTGTTGAAGCTAATCCCTGATCTAAGTTTTGAAAACCAATTTATTTAAATTGACGTGGTAAAAATTCCAAATCTGGATTTTTATCTTTTTTACGCGCAATTTGACTGTTTTTGCCAAGGAGTAATTTGAGTTGCCAAATTTTCTCAAGACGAAGTGATTTTTTTGGTGCGTGTTCCATCGCATCTAAGACCTGTTTGACTGCGGCTAAGGCATCAGGTGAGCGCTGCAACATTTCGTCGGCAAGCTGTTGAGCTTTTTGCATCGGCGCGTCATCAACATGTGTGATCAATCCAATTTCTTTGGCATATTGACCATCAAATACACGTGCTGTTAATGATAATTCTTTGGCTAGGTCGACTCCAATAATACCTTTGATTGAGCGCGTTAACCCCATATCTGGAACTAAGCCCCAACGGGTTTCCATAATCGACATTTGGGTGTTGGGGTGAGCAATTCGAATATCAGCCGCTAAAGCCAATTGCATACCTGCACCGAAGCAATACCCTTCAATAGCTGCAATGACTGGAACAGGGAGCTCTTGCCAGATTAAAAAAGCTTTTTGAAATAGACTTTGACCAGGCTTGATAAGTTCCCATGCGGCATAAGCACGATTTTGTGGATTATTCAGGTCCGTTAAATCAATACCTGCACTAAATACGTTGGCTTCACCAGTGAGAATGACACAGCGGATAGTACGATCAGATTTAATTTTTTTTGCGACTTGCACCAACTCTTTCAAAAGTTGAAAGCTCATCGCGTTACGTTTGTCGGGACGGTTCAGAAAAACCGTCACAATTCCATTATTTTTTTCTACACGTATTACAGCCATTATTGTGACTCGAGTTTATTGTTCCTTGTTTTAAGCATAACATGTCCAAAATAGACTGTCGTGACACTAGAGTCATCACGTATTGCCTAAGACAGGGTGTTGATCGTCTATTAATGATTCAGAATAGACTCGGCTGCTTCTTTTACTTGTCCAATCGCATGTTTTAATTCATCCAACAGTTTCATCACATTTTCAATAAATTGCTCATCTGCTTTTCTACGCTCTTTACGCAGCGTTGAAACGAACTGTTCAAATTCACCTGTGATGCTTTGTAAATTCGGAGTGCCGACGTAGCGTGTTGCCCCATATAAACGGTGTAATACATGTTCGAGCTGCGGATAATCTTCAAGTTCGATGAGTTGTTCTATTTCAGCAAGTTCATTCGGGAAGCTGTCCACCAACATCTTCAATAAATCTTGTGCTAAATCTTCTTTATTCGCTGCCAATTGAACGCACTGTTTCCAATCTAAAACCTGATGATCTAAGGTTTCGATACGTAAAGTTTTTTCTTGGGATTTAATTGGATGAATAAACTTATCACTGCTCCAATGCGTCAGAATCTGAATAATCTGATCCATTTGGATTGGTTTGGTGACATAGTCATCCATGCCGACTTTAAGTAATTTTTGTTTCTCATCTGCTAAAGCATGTGCTGTGAGTGCAATGATTGGTGTGTGACGTCCCTCGATGGTGGATTCTAACGATCTGATCGCACGAGTCGTATCGATGCCAGACATCACTGGCATTTGAATGTCCATAAATATCAGATCAAACGGCTTTTCATCATTTTGAATCTGTTGTTGTAAAATTTGTAGTGCCTCTTGTCCACTTTGCGCTTTAGTTGTTTGAACATTAATTTCGCCGAGCAAAGCTTCTAAAACGATTAAGTTTGGTAGATGATCGTCTACTGCAAGTACATGTAAATTAAGGGCTTTAAAGTTATCATGAGGTTCTACTTCAAATATTGGCTGATTTTCCAAAAGCTGAATTAATGATGAACGGCTCAGAGGTTGATACAGTGGTCTCGCTTTGTATTCATTCAACATGTTGAGGTCGAGCGCCATCTGATAGCCATATACGGCTAAGTGACCTTGATAACGTCCGCGAATCTCTTTTAATAAAGCCTCTGGATCACCACTGTGATCTACAATCAACCACGTATTTTCAGGTTGATGTGTCAAACCGTTTAGACGGCTGAATAAATCTAGAATGGATTGAGCTTCTGTGTGTTCAACACCGTAATTTTCTAAATAATGACGTAAAACATTCGCAGTTGCAGGGTGGGCTAAATAGGAGATGACACGCATGTCATGGAATTGCGGATGAATAATTTCATATTCATCAACCGCAAATTTCGCAGTAAACCAGAATGTTGAACCCTTTTCAGTTGGGGCGCGTTCTTGGTTATCTTCAAAGCCAATTTGGCCATGCATCAGATTAACCAATTGTTTTGAGATTGCTAACCCTAAACCTGTGCCACCAAATTGACGAGTAACGGAAGCATCGCCTTGAGAAAATGATTCAAATAACCGTTTACGATCTGTACCACTTAATCCAATACCACTATCTTGAACACTGAAATGCAATAGGCAATGTTCTAGATCGTCATGCTCCATGCGAACACGTACAATAATTTCACCATCAGGAGTGAATTTGATGGCATTTGAAATCAGGTTAGTCAAAATCTGTTTACAACGTAAAGCATCGCCAATCACATACTTTGGAATGTTATCGGCATAGTAGAAGGCCATATCGATATTTTTTTGGGCGGCTAATGGCGACAACATGTCCATAACATCGAAGATCGCTTCTTCTAAATCAAATGATGCGGTTTCTAATTCAAGTTTACCGGCATCAATTTTTGAAAAGTCTAAGACATCATTGATCAGTGCTAAAAGATGTGCTGATGATTTGCGAATCGTTTGCAAATACAGGCTTTGATCATTGCTGAGATTCTCTTGGCGCAATAACAAGTGAATAAAACCATCGATACTATTCAGCGGGGTACGCAACTCATGACTGATATTGGCAAGAAAAACAGATTTTGCCTGATTGGATGAGATGGCCTGATCGCGTGCTTGTTTATAAGTAATATTTTGCACTTCAAGTGTATCAAGCGTACGTCTTAAATCGTCTTCGGTCTGCTCGGTATGTTCCTTCAGCTCTAAAAAGCTGAAATGTAGACGCTTCACGACATTCGCAATATCACGTTGGAGTAACCTTAACTCGCCAGTACTATTGATGACCATGTGTTGGTCGAGTGTGTCTGCATTGAGTCGCTGTAATTGCATACGTATTTCGTACATAGGTGCAATCCAACGTCGTGAATAAAAGTTCAAGCACAGTAATAATAGTAAAAGTGTCAACAAACCCGTCGTGATCAGTACAATGAAAACACGATATTGAGAAATGGCTAGAGGTTGATTATCTAGCTCGATAACAAGCCATTTTTTACTTTGATCAGGCGTATTTAATGCTAAGCCATAAATATGATTATGTTGATCTTTAATCGGACCAAATGTTTGTACATTGGTCGGGAAGCTAGGCCAAGGTTTTTCATTGCGATAGCCTAACCCAAAATAAGGTTTTTGTTGTTGGTCTAGGACTGCGACACTGAGTAAATATTTTTCATTAAACATCTTTTGTAAGATGCTTTTAGCGCGGTCTTGTTGCGCTTGTGAGGGTTTTTTTTCAAGCGCAATAAGTAGGTTTTCTGTCGTGTATTTATAACGACTTAAAATTGCATTTGCGGCAAAGCGTTGTTCTGATTTTGCGGAATTAGACGTTTCTGTGAGCACCAGTGCAGAGCCGACGCTTGCCAGTACCGCAATGGGTACAAAAATGAGGGCAATCAATTGCCCATAAGCATGGTTTAGTTTTAAGCGATTGAAGATTTTTTTATTCAAATTCGACATGTGCAGAGTGACTCATTCCCCATGTTGGGCATATTAGCACGCTTTAAAAAAATGATGGTGCTTTAATCACCCTCATTAAAAAGCCTTTGAAATTGATGCAGTGAGATACTTTTTTTCATACAATACCTGCACCTCAATATGGGTGCAAATAATGAGTAATACACAAGTAGATTTTCAATCAGACGATTTTTTATTAGACCACTATGTGGGTAAAACCCCATTGGTTAGGTTACAGCGTCTGGCAAGTCATACTCAAGCGACTGTATTGGCAAAACTGGAAGGGAATAATCCAGCGGGCTCTGTTAAAGATCGCCCAGCATATAACATGATCATGCAAGCTGAAAAACGTGGTGACATTAAGCCAGGTGATACGCTGATCGAAGCGACTAGCGGTAACACAGGTATTGCATTAGCCATGGTAGCGGCAATGCGTGGCTATAAAATGAAATTGATTATGCCTGCAAGTTCTAGCCAAGAACGCAAAGATGCAATGCGTGCGTATGGTGCTGAGCTTATTGAATCCGAGAATATGGAAGAAGCTCGTGATATCGCATTGCAAATGGAAAAAGATGGTCTAGGTTTGGTGCTCAATCAGTTTGGTAATCCAGACAATGTCCAAGCACACTATTTGACAACTGGTCCAGAAATTTGGCAACAAACTGGCGGTAAAATTACGCATTTTGTTAGTTCGATGGGAACAACGGGAACCATCATGGGGATTTCAAAATACCTCAAAGAACAAAATCCAGATATTCAAATTATTGGTCTACAGCCATCTGAAGGGTCGAATATTGCAGGTATTCGCCGTTGGCCTCAAGAATATTTACCGACGATTTTTGATGCTTCTCGTGTTGATCAAATTATGGATATTCCACAAATTGAAGCTGAAAAAATGGCTCGTCAATTGGCACGTAAGGAAGGAGTTAGTGCTGGTACTTCTTCTGGTGGTGCAGTTTGGGCGTCAATAAAAATCGCTGAACAACATCCTGGTGCTGTGATTGCATGTATCGTGTGTGATCGTGGTGATCGTTATCTCTCTACGGGTTTATTCTCTGTAGAAGATGAACAATAAATTCGAGTAAATCTATATGCGCTTACCTGTTTTAGTGTTTGATATTGAAACATTGACCGATCTTAAATCAGGAGCGCATCTATATGGCTTAGATTTACCAGAAGATAGTATTGAACAAGCGCTGAGTAAGTTAAGACGTCAAGAAGCGGGCACTGACTTTCAGCGACTTGCTTTACATGAAATTGTCTGTATTTCAGGACTATGGATTGATGAAAAGGCGGGAATGAAATTATTTTCATTCAGTCGTGAACATTATTCAGAACCTGAAATTTTACAAAAATTTATATCAATTTTTGATAAACGTAATCCGACTTTAGTCAGTTGGAATGGCTCCCAATTTGATCTGCCTGTTATTATGTATAGAGCAATGTATCATGGGTTGTCTGCGCCAAGTCTGTTTGATCAAGGCGAAATTGATACACAAAAGCGCTATAATAACTACCAGAATCGTTACCATCATCGTCATATTGATTTGATGGATTTTATGGCAATGTTTAATGCGCGTCACTTCCAAAAACTGGATGATGTCGCCTATATGCTCGGTTACCCGGGTAAGCGCGGAACACCAGGTTATTTTATCCCTGAATATGTTCGTAACAATAATTGGATAGAATTAACCAGTTATTGTGAAGGAGATGTTTTAAACACATGGTTAGTCTATCTGCGCTATGTATTGTTAAAAGGACAGATTTTGCCTGAAGATCATCGTCTCTGGATTCAAGCGACGATTCATTATCTTCAAGGTCAACCCCAGCAAACAGAATTTTTGCGTATTTGGCAAGAAACTGCTGAAAAAACTGACTTCACCGCTTCGGATTTTAAATCAACTCAACATTAGGTTATCTCTTTGAAACAACGTGCCGCACATCGCTCATCTCAACTTCTTCGTTATACATTTACAGTTGAGAGACTTTCACACGAAGGGCGAGGGATCGCACATTTTCAAGGACAGGAACATCCTCAAGACAAATTGGGTAAAAAGGTCTTTATTCGTTTTGCACTGCCAGGAGAAACAGTAGAAGCTCAAATTACCCATCAGGCAAAAAAATTAGAAGAAGCTGATTGTGTGCAGTTGATTGGGGTGCCGAGTCCAATTCGTACACAGCCAGTTTGTCCACATTTTGGAAAATGTGGAGGCTGTAATATGCAGCACATAAAATTAGATGAACAAATTCGTTTAAAACAATCAGTTTTAGAGTCGCATCTCACCCACTTTGCAGGTGCTCTTCCAGAGTCGTGGCTAGAACCATTGCGTTCGACACGTGAAGATTATCGTCACAAGGCTCGTATTGGCGTTCGCTACATTGCTAAAAAAAATAAATTAGTCATGGGTTTTCGTGAGGCTCAATCTAATCAGCTTACTGAAATTAAAACCTGCAAAATTTTAGATGCAGAGCTAGATGCTGCGTTACCTCACCTCAAGGTACTCCTTGAAAAACTGAAGTCAAAAGCAGATATAGGTCATATTGAATTGGCGAAAGGAGATCAAGAGGTTGCACTTTTGATACGTCATACCAACAAATTACTGCAAAATGATGTCAACCAACTGCGTGAATTTGCGTTAGAAAGATCATGGCAGCTTTATTTGCAACCAGCTGGTGTAAGTAGTGTTCATCGTGCGGATGGTGACCTATCTGAGCGATTACATTACTCACTACCGGATTTTAATGTGACGTTTGGATTTAAACCGACTGACTTTACTCAGGTTAACCCCACCATTAATCCTCAAATGGTGAAGCTGGCATGTGAATTGCTTGACCTGAGCGGAAATGAGCGTGTTCTTGATTTATTCTGTGGTCTAGGGAATTTTTCATTGCCACTTGCACGTTCTGTAACACGGGGTGAGGTCGTCGCGGTGGAGGGAAGTGAGGAAATGGTGATGCGTGGGACAGAAAATGCACTGAAAAACGGCATCACAAACGTAAAATTTTATGCTCAGGATTTAACGCAAGATTTTTCGCAACATTCTTGGGCAAATCAAGGGTTCGATGCACTCTTAATAGACCCACCACGCGCTGGAGCTGAAGAAATTATGCACTATGTGCCAAATTTTGGTGCAAAAAAAATCGTCTATGTTTCCTGTAATCCTGCTACATTAGCACGTGATACAGGGATTTTAGTACAACATGGTTATCAGTTGAAGAAAGCTGGTGTGATGGATATGTTCAGTCATACAGGCCATGTTGAATCTATTGCTTTATTTGAAAAAAGCTAGTGCTAAGTGTTGATTTAATAAAATGAAGATTAGATTTAAAAAAGGAGAAGGGTATGGTCACAGTACGTGAGCAGTTACCTGGACGACTGACTGAGTTGTCTGAGGAAACGACTGTAGAACATGCCGCTGAAGCGCAACTTGGTTTAGCAACTTGGCTAGACCGTGCGCGGATTATTTTAGACGGTGCAGAACTTAAAAAATTAGAAGAAGTCGCTCTTAGTGTTTTAAAAAAAGAACTGACTTCTGATCACCATCATAAAACCAATACCTTCGCGACTGGCTTAGGTATGGCAGATATTTTGGCTCACCTACATGTTGATGAAGATACTTTGTCAGCAGCGATGCTTTATCGTAGTGTGCGTGAGGGCATGACGTCGCTTGAGGAGATTCGTAAAAGCTTTGGTGAAAGTGTCTACAATTTGGTGAAAGGCACTTTGGCAATGGGTAAGTTGTCAGAGCTGATCGAAAAAAATAAACGTTTAGAAGATCACTTCAATAATAATCAGCGTGAACATTTAACTGGGATCTACAAGATGTTGATCTCAGTAACAGAGGATGTTCGCGTTGTATTAATCAAGTTGGCTGAGCGTACGCTGGCTTTGCGTGAGTTGGCAAACTCTCCAAAAGAGCGTCAAGAGCGTGTCGCACGAGAAATTTTGACCATTTACTCGCCCTTGGCGCATCGTCTTGGTATCGCGCAGTTAAAATGGGAACTTGAAGATCTTGCGTTCCGTTATTTAGCACCAGAGCGCTATAAAGAAATTGCATCTTTACTCAATGAAAAACGCTTAGAGCGCGAACAATATATTCAATTCGTGGTCGATAAGCTGAAAAGTGAGTTGTTGAAGCATGGCATTGAGGCTGAAATCTCAGGTCGTGTGAAACACATTTATTCGATTTATCGAAAAATGAAAAGCAAGAACTTAAGTTTCGATCAGCTATATGACATTCGAGCTGTTCGTGTATTAGTTCAAAATGTATCTGAGTGTTATCACGCTTTGGGGATCGTACACCAAATCTGGCGTCATATTCCCCATCAATTTGATGATTACATCACTAACCCGAAAGCCAATGGTTATCGCTCTTTACATACTGCAGTGATTGCTGAAAATAAATCTTTAGAGATACAAATCAGAACCACTGAAATGCATGAAGAAGCTGAGTTAGGCGTTTGTTCTCATTTCAATTATAAAGAAGGTGCGAAAACTACAGATTATTCATTTAATCATCGTTTACACTCTTTACGTTCCGTGCTTGAGCATTATCAAGAACGAAATGAAGCAGGTGCGCATCCGAATGAAGACGAAACTGAAAATTTCAATCAGCTTCAAGATTTTGAAGATTTTGAAAAAATTTATGTTTTTAGTCGTGATGGTGACATCAAAGAATTACCACGTAATTCAACCGTTTTAGATTTTGCATACCATGTGCATACGGAGGTTGGCAACAAGTGTTATGCAGCACGTGTAAACCAACGTTATGTTCCACTGACTTATACATTAAAAACAGGTGAACAAGTCGAGATTTTGACCAAGAAAGATCGTGAGCCAAATCGTGATTGGTTGGTGAACTCTTTAGGTTATATCAAGACAGCACGTGCAAGAGACAAGTTGCGCCATTGGTTCAGACAGCAAGACCGTAGTAAGAACTTAGAAGTCGGTCGAGAGATTCTCACCAAGGAATTATCACGTCTTGCAATTCACCCAAAAAGTATTGATTTGAGTGATTATTGTGCTCATTTTAACGTTAAAACAGGTGAGGACATTCTTGTATCCTTGGTGAGTGGAGATATCAGTCTTCATGCATTGATTAATCAAGTCAATCGTCATATGCACTTGGATCAAGATGAGCCTGAGTTAGTGCTGAAGCCAGCATTAAATCCACGGGCGAGTCATACATTATCAGCGCATGGGATTCTGATTGACGGTTTGGATAATGTTGAACTACATATTGCACAATGTTGTCAGCCTGTTCATGGTGAGTCGATTGCTGGATATATCACACTCAATCGTGGGGTGAGTATTCATAAGGTGGCTTGTCCGGATTATGTACGTATGATCAGCCAAGAACCTGAACGCGCTGTTGAAGCAGATTGGGAAATGCAACCTACAAGAGGGCAGAGTGTCCAAATTGTGGTTGAGGCTTATGATCGTCGAGGACTGCTGAAGGATCTAACCCAAGTGATTTTTTCAGATCAGATTAATATTCGCCAAGTGAATACCATTTCCGAAGCGGATGGTATTGCCAATATGAAACTATTGATTGAGGTCAAAGGTTTGGCTCAATTGTCTCGCTTGTTGGCTCGATTGGAACAGCAACCAGGCATCATTAGCGCAAGACGTTTGGTTCAAGGAAATTAAAAAAAGCCTGCTTTAGCAGGCTTTTTTATGACTGATCACTCAAATAGAGTTAAATCAGATTTTGCATTTTTTAGAACCTTGATAGATTCCAATATTATCGATGTTTGCTTGCGATGCAGCTTTGATCTGTTGCTGTAATGGAATATTTGCAGCATCAGAAGTATCGCTTTCACCCGCTACAGAGTTTGCAACTTGCCCCATTTTTGTTGCTTTTTCTGAGTTGCCACCGAAAGTAGATAATGCATTACCTGCCATACCCGCCCATTTGCTCAATGATTTAGCTGGCGTTTGGGTTGCAGCAGCTGCAATATTTTTATCAGCATTTTCTAAGTTACGCTTAGCATTGGCTTTTTCAACAGCTAGTGTTGCACAATCCATTGCCTTGAGTTCAGCAGTTGAGTGTTGTTTCGTTGGTAGTTCACCCGAAGCTTGAGCAAGAGTCGTTGTTAAAGCAGTAGCGATAGCTAAAGTTAAAATTTTTTTCATTATATATTCTCATTTGTAACGCATTGTTATAAATGCCCCTGTTGGGGCGAGGGAATATTACACAAATGCGACTAATTTGTCATTTCTTTTTACTTAATATTAAATTTGTCACTCTATTGATCAATTGAGGACTGAATCTTGACAGGTGATACATCAGTTCAGTTTTGATGCCAACCGTATGGTGAGTCACGGTTAAGTGATGGTTTTTTAAACGTGCGACACGGTAAATTTCCTGAGCAACGTCTTGGGCGCTGAGACTGACTCCCATATTTTGAATCGTACCCGCATCCATGCCTTTTACCATGGCAGTCTGAACAAATAATGGCATGATGTCTAATACGCGTATTCCATATTTTTGCCATTCAACATCAAGACCTTCTGTAATGCCGCGAACAGCAAATTTACTTGCTGAATAGGACACTAAATCAGCTTGACCATAGATAGCAGAAGCAGAGGACATATTGATGATACGTGCGTGGGAGGCCTGTTTTAAGAAAGGGAGCGCAGCATGACAGCCATTGAGAACGCCGTTAACATTGATATTAAATGTTCGATGATGCGATGAGATATCTGTATTTTCGAATGCCCCTGAATATAAGATGCCAGCATTATTTAATAATATATTTATTTCACCAGCCCATTCGTTGAACTCAGTTAAAGCACTTTGCCATTGGTCGTATTGGGAAACATCTAGCAAACCCGCTTTAGCATTTGGCCCTAAAGATCGAGCCAATTGTTCAGCTTGTTCGAGATTGATGTCATAAATACCGACTTTATAACCTTGCTGATAGAATAGTTTTGCGGTAGCTGCGCCAATCCCTTGAGCCGCGCCACTGATAAAAATGCTAGATGTCATCGAAAATCCTTGTTGTTTTACATCATTTTATGTTCCTAGTTGAGCATAAGATTGTTCATTGAATCAACAATATCTTTAAACTCATCATTCACTAGAGATCAACTTTCATGGAAAAACTTTTAAATATCATGCAAGAGCTTCGTGCGAAATGTCCATGGGATCAAAAACAAACGCCTGAAAGCTTGACTCGCTATGCGATTGAAGAGGCTTATGAGGTAGAAGAAGCAGTTCGATCACAAAATACAGCGCATGTAAAAGAGGAATTGGGAGATCTTCTGCTGCAAGTTGTATTTCAATCGCAAATGTATAGTGAGCAAGGAGCATTTAATTTTCATGATGTGGTGGAAACACTGTGCGACAAGTTGATTCGAAGACATCCTCATGTCTTTCAATCGGCTCAATTTGAACAACTAAATGAACAGCAGGTGAGTGAACTTTGGCAAAAAATTAAGGCTGAAGAGAAAAAAGACAAAACTAAATCACGTTTAGATGAAATTAAAGCGGGTCCTGCCTTAGATCAAGCCGAGCAAATTCAAAAAAATGTAGCTCAGATTGGATTTGATTTCGAAAATGTTGAGCAAGCGTATGAAAAGTTAGATGAAGAGTTATCTGAATTGAGAGAGGCGCTCAACCATCAAAATTCCGACGAAATACAAGAGGAGTTTGGAGATTGTTTATTTTCTTTAATCAATGTTGGACGTAAAATCGGCATTTCAAGTGAGATGGCTCTACTTGGAACCATCCATAAATTTAAACAACGTTTTTCATACATTGAGTTGCAGGCAAAAAATAGAAATACGCCCATTGAAAATATGAGTCTCAAAGAAATGGACCAATTGTGGGATCAGGCAAAAGTGTATCTAAAGCAACATAACAATAAAATTCAGGTTCAACATGAATAGCATCATTTCTTTTCTTCTTCTGATATTTACTGCATGTGTGAGTTTAATCAGTTCGGCATATCCACAACAGTTTGATCAATCTTACTTAAAATGGAAAGCAGAGCAAGAAGCTCATGATCAACGACTTAACCGGCAAAGTGCGAACCATTATTTATCTCGACCAGCCGTAAATACATCATCAAAGCAAGCAGCTGGTGGTGTCGGGCAATCAACTAAAGTTCGTCTTAATACGGCTTCAATGGTTGAACTACAAATGATTAAAGGAGTGGGTGAGAAGAAAGCTGCTGCAATTATTGAGTATCGGCAAAAGCATGGCAGTTTTAAGTCAGTAGATGAACTTCAAAATGTCAAAGGAATAGGTCCAAAGTTTATCGAAAAGAATCGCAACCAGTTAGCCCTCTAACACATTTTTATAGAGATCAAATGGCACTAAGGGGTGTTGAAATTTAATCAATTTTGACGGTGAATCTTGGAGAATAAAATTGCCCTTTGATTGTGTTAGAGCTATGATTAGCACAATTATGATTTTACGTTCTGACGTAGGAGACAGCGTCTTTTGCAAACTTTGCACGCGTCAAAGTGCGGTTTATCCACTGCACAATTACCTTCTTCCATTTTAGATGTTATTGATTCTTTAACTAAAGCCGGCTATGAAGCCTATATCGTCGGTGGTGGTGTCCGTGATTTGATGCTTGGACTTGCCCCTAAAGATTTCGATGCTGTAACCAATGCGACACCTTCACAAATTAAAGAAGTATTTGGTCGTCGTTGCCGAATTATTGGTCGTCGTTTTGAGTTGGCTCATGTCTATTCTGGTCGTGAATTAATTGAAGTGGCCACTTTCCGAGCTCCTCCTAAAAAAGCAGTGACTTCTGCTGCAGGGATGATTCTAAGAGATAATAATTGGGGCTCAATTGAAGAAGATTTTGCTCGTCGAGATTTCTCAATCAATGCGATGTATTACCAACCGCGTAAGGGTATCGTTCTTGATTTCTGTAACGCTATTGATGATATAAAAACAAAAACATTGCGTTTATTGGGTGATCCAAAGTTACGTTTTGAAGAAGATCCAGTTCGTATGTTACGAACACTGAGATTTGCTGCGAAACTTAACTTTAAAATTGATCCTGCAATTTTAGACGTATTTACACCTGAAGCAACCTTGCTTTTACGTGATGTATCACCACATCGTTTATATGATGAATCTCAAAAGTTATTCACAATGGGGCATTTGAATCGTGTGCTCCCAATGTTGATTGAGTTTGGAATCTGGAAACAATTATTTGCAGATATCCCTCCTCATATTGATGCATTTATTGAACGTGCAGCGAAAAATACAGATCAGCGAATTCAAATTGGTAAAACGATTAACCCTGCATTTTTCTATGCGGTATTGTTGTGGAAACCATTCCTTGAGCGTTGTGATTTTTATATGCATAAAGGTGTTGTGGCAGCTGAAGCACGTGCTCAAGCTGGCTTAGATGTGCTGAAGCGCCAAGCGACACGCACGATTATTCCGCGTTTTGCAGAAACCTTTATTCGTGAAGTTTGGGAAATGCAAACTCGTTTGTTGAACCCAAAACCTCAGCAAATTGAAGCACTCTCAGGTCATGCTCGTTTTAGAGCAGGTTTTGACTTTATGTTGCTGCGTGAAAAGTCTGGAGATCAGACGACCAATGGCATGGGTCAATGGTGGGATGCTTATCAGTTGATGTCTTTGGACGAAAAAGAGCGTGTGATTGCGCAGTACAATCGTCAACGGACTAAATCACGACGTAAAGTTGCCGTGACCGAAGATGTTGTGGAAACAAAGCCTCAGCAGATTGAACCGCTAGTTAAAGAGACGGAGTCACGTAGCCGCCGCAGTCGTAAGGCCGCTTCAGCGAATGAGCGAAGAACAGAGCAAAATGCGAGTATCGCTTTGGATAATGGTATTGCAGCTGATCATCCTATTTTGAAGCGTAAACGTGTCAAACGCGATTTAAATACAGTGGTGTTTGGTCCTATCCAATGACAGTACGAACATATATTGGACTGGGAAGTAATTTAGGTGATTCTCAGCAGTTGATGGCAGAAGCCTATACGAAACTGGCAATGCTGGGTGTGGTGAAAGCATCAAGGCTTTATCATAGTCCACCTATGGGTCCTCAAGACCAACCACATTACCACAATGCGGTCGTTCGTTTAGATACGAGTCTAACGGCGCTTGAATTATTAGATGAATTACAAAAAATAGAAAATGAAGCAGGGCGGGTGCGTTTACGTCGTTGGGGTGAACGCACACTCGATTTAGATCTATTGTTATATGGTGATCAAACGATTCAAAATGATCGCTTAACTGTTCCGCATATCGGGATATTTGAGCGAGATTTTGTCATACTGCCGTTATTAGATCTGGATGTCGAATTAGAAATTCATGGACAGAAAATTCGAGAAACGAATATTGCAAAACACAGCCAATTGGATGTTTTAGCAGATTCATCTTGGATCAATATTTAAACTTTAAAATGTTCTAAGGAACTGTGTTAGAGGACATCTTATGATCAGTCTGAGCGATTTAAGACAATTCAAACAGCAAGGTCGAAAATTTTCATGTCTGACTTGTTATGACGCCAGTATGGCGAAGGCAATGGAAATTGCTGAAATAGATACCATTTTAATTGGTGATTCGCTTGGGATGACTATTCAAGGCCATGATTCAACGTTGCCTGTGAATGTGGAAGATATGGTCTATCACACCTCAGTTGTACGTCGTGGAAATAACCATGCTTTCATCTTAACTGATCTGCCTTTTATGAGTTATGCCACACTCAATGATGCACTAGTAAACTCGAAAAAAGTGATGCAAGCTGGCGCACAAATGGTCAAGCTTGAAGGTGGTGCTTGGCTTGCTGAAACGGTCGAAGTATTGACTCGCAATGGTATTCCAGTGTGTGTCCATCTTGGATTAACGCCACAATCCGTTCATGTATTTGGTGGCTATAAATTACAAGCCAAAACGCGTGAAGCTGCGGATCAGCTGATTGCTGATTGTAAAGCCGTTGTTGAGGCTGGGGCTGCAGTGTTACTGCTAGAGTGTGTACCTGCACAATTGGGTCAAGAAATTACAGAACTATTTCCGCATGTACCTGTGATTGGTATTGGTGCTGGGGCACAAACCGATGGCCAAGTTCTGGTTGTTCAAGATATGCTGGGATTAAACTTCGGTCGTGTTGCACGTTTTGTACGTAATTTTATGAAAGAACAGTCTGGTGAAACGGCCATTCTTGATGCAATCAAATCGTATCATGCTGCTGTACTAGATCAATCTTTCCCTGCTAAAGAACATACGTTCCAAGTTGAGCTTTAATCATGAAAACTGAAACAACAATCCATGGTTTAACCGCATCACTTCATGCTGCTCGTCAAGCACGAAAGACTATTGGTTTTGTCCCGACCATGGGGAATCTACATCAAGGTCACTTAAATTTAGTACGTGAAGCACGTAAATTATGTGATGTGGTTGTGGTCAGTATTTTTGTGAATCCGATACAATTTGGCCCAAATGAAGATTATGACAGTTACCCACGCACACTTGATCAAGACAGTCAGTTGTTGGCTGAAGAGGGTTGTGACATTATTTTTGCACCTTCAGTTGAGCAAATGTATGGCAGTCAACCTCGCTTAACAAACATTAGTGTCGGTCAAATTACCAATGATTTATGTGGTGCTCAACGTCCGGGGCACTTTGATGGTGTTGCGGTAGTGGTAACGAAGTTATTTAATATCGTACAACCACATTTTGCATTTTTTGGTCAAAAAGACTACCAGCAGTTGGCTGTGATTAAGACAATGGTACGTGACTTGAACATGCCGATTGAAATTATTGGTGTGCCAATTGCACGTGCTGAAGATGGTTTGGCATTAAGTTCACGTAATGGTTATCTTTCGGCTGAACATCGTCAAATTGCACCAGTTATTTATCAATCTTTAAAAACTGCTGAAACAAATTTAAAACAAGGTCAAGCGCTTACAGAGGTTCTTGCTGAGATAAAATCAACTTTAAGTGATGCTGGCTTTGTCGTGGATTATGTTGAAGCACGTAATCCAATGTTGCAGGCAGTAGAGCAATTTGACCAAGATATTGTGTTATTTGTTGCTGCGAAAATTGGTTCGACACGCTTGATCGACAATTTACAAATCAGTCTTTAAAACAGGATTAAACTCGATGATGATCGTCAGGTGTGGTGCATGAAGCGAATTCTTATTGTTACAGGACAATCCGGTTCAGGGAAGTCATCTGCATTGCAGGTTCTCGAAGATTTAGGTTATTACTGTATCGATAATTTGCCGCTAGCATTACTTCCTGAGATCGTTGGAAAGTTAGATCAAGAAAATAATTTAGAACAATTGGCTTTAGGGGTTGATGTTCGGAGTACACGCGCTGATTTGCAAGAATTTGAGCAAGTTTATCAGCAACTGGAAAAACATGGTGAGGTCGAGGTGATTTATCTCACCACCAAAGATCAAGAGTTAATTGCTCGTTTTAGTGCTTCGCGTCGACCTCATCCACTGGCGAATCGTTTTAAAAGTCTGAATGAGTGCATTCAGGAAGAGAAACAATTACTGTTGCCGATTCAATTAAGAGCAACTGTACAGATTGATACATCAGATAAAAGTGTCCATGATCTTAAAGATACATTATTATCCCGCTTAGGGCAGGTAGATAACTTAATTGTTATTTTACAGTCTTTTGGATATAAGCATGGTATTCCGTTGGATGCTGATTTTATTTTTGATGTGCGGCATTTACCCAATCCACATTGGGATTTAGAGCTTAGAAAATATTCGGGTTTAGATGAGCCCATTGAAAAATTCCTGACATCATTTGACCAAGTGAATATGATGTTTGAGGATTTAAAGCAATTTTTAGAGAAGTGGTTGCCTGCCTTTGCAGAAGGGCATCGCCATTACATTACGGTTTCGATTGGATGTACAGGTGGTCAGCACCGCTCTGTATTTATTGTGGATAGACTCAAAAAGGCGCTTGAGGCACAATGGTCTATTCAGGTCTTGCATAGAGAAATGAAGCACTGGTCATGATTGACACAACTGTTGACGTAATTAACAAATTAGGATTACATGCGCGTGCGTCAGGCAAGCTCATTGAGGTCACTACCAAATTTCGAAGTTCGATTAAAATTGGTAAGGGCGATAAATTAGTCGATGCCAAAAATATTATGTCTTTGCTCATGCTCGGTGCAGGCAAAGGAACTACATTAAGACTAGTGATTGAAGGGGCAGATGAAGAGAAAGCTTTGTCTGAAGTTCAAGCATTATTCGCAGCAAAATTTTACGAGGCTGAATAATCGTGGCACGTCGATCGCAACGTTTTACTGAAGATGATTTTGAGTCTTTAGAAGGACGTGCAAGTAAAACTGAACAAAAGAAAGCTGTACAACGTATGGCTGCTTTAGGGGCTCAACTTGCTGAGTTACCCAAAAAAAAGATTGAAAGCCTTCCTGTGGAAGAGCGCTTAATTGAAGCTTTATTGGATGTTCAATTGATAACATCAGGTGAGGCTCGTCGTCGTCAATTTTTGCGTATTGGTAAATTATTACGCAATGAAGACGAGAGCATGATCTTATCTTATTTGACACCTCAACAAGGGGCGAAAAAGACAGCACAATTGCACCGTTGGGTCGATCGTATGATTGCACAAGGTGAGCCTGTTATTAAAGAATTTATGAAGACTTACAATGCTGCAGAGCATCATGCAATACGTCAGCATTTACTTCGTATTGAACGTGATATTCAAAAAAACTTAGGTGAGGATGCTGTTGCACAATCTAAGTTAAATTTGCTGAATTACGTTCAGCAAGTTGCACTTATCTCTGATCGTTGATGGTCAAAAAAAAGGTCTGATATTTCAGACCTTTTTTATTTCTTAGATGCTTAATATTTAGAGTGCAGCACGATCTTTTGCCCAATCTCGCAACACAAACTTTTGCAGTTTACCTGTTGAAGTTTTAGGGATTTCAGTAATCACTACGTCTTTAGGTACCTTGAATCGAGCAAGATGTTGTTTGCAGTATTCAATGATTTCTTCAGGTGTAGCTTGTTGCCCTTGCTTCAATTCAATAAATGCGCATGGAACTTCTTGCCAACGTGGATCAGGTTTTGCAACAACTGCAGCTGTCAGCACGGCAGGGTGTTGATAAAGTACTTCTTCCACTTCAAGTGAAGAAATATTTTCACCACCAGAAATAATCACATCTTTCGAGCGATCTGTGATTTTGGCATAACCATCAGGCTGGCATACGGCAAGATCGCCAGTATGGAACCATCCACCAGCAAATGCTTCAGCGGTGGCTTCAGGATTCTTCAAGTAACCTTTCATGACAATGTTGCCACGGAACATAATTTCCCCCATGGTCTGACCATCGTTCGGTACAGGCAGCATCGTTTCAGGATCCAATACTTTCATCCCATCTTGAAGTGGATAAGGTACACCTTGGCGTGAATGTAGTTGAGCTTGTTCTTGGATGCTTAAATCACTCCAGCCTGCTTGCGAAGCACATAGCGCTGATGGTCCATAGGTTTCAGTGAGACCATAGACGTGGGTAACATTGATTCCTAGATTTCGCATACCTTCAATAATGGCAGCTGGTGGCGCTGCACCAGCAACCATCACTTCGACTCGATGATTAATTTCGCGTTGTTGCTCTTTTGGTGTGTTGATCAACATGGACAATACAATTGGTGCACCGCAGAAGTAATCGACTTGATGATCCGCGATCAATTGATAGATCTGTGCTGGATCAACTTTTCGAAGACAAACATTTGTGCCACCGTTGGCGGCCATGGTCCAAGCGAAACACCATCCATTACAATGGAACAGAGGCAAAGTCCATAAATAGGTGGCACGGGGTGTCATACCACAAGCAATGATATTACTCGCTGCATTAATATAAGCCCCACGATGATGATAGACCACACCTTTTGGATTCCCAGTTGTGCCTGAGGTGTAGTTTAAGCTGATGGCATCCCATTCATCCTGTGGTAATTGCCACTCAAACTCAGGATTACCTTGTGAAAGCCAAGATTCATACTCAATTTTTCCAATACGGGGCGCTTGATCATTGAATTCATATTCAGTATCTGCAACATCGATAACATAAATGTCCTGAGGAACTTGTGCTAAAGCTTCCTGTGCTAATTCTGAGAATTCAGGGTCAACTAAAAGTACTTTTGATTCAGCATGTTCAAGCATAAATGCGAGTGTTTTTGCATCTAGGCGCGTATTTAATGTATTGAGTACAGCGCCTGCCATAGGCACTGCAAAATGCGCTTCGATCATGGCTGGAATATTTGGAAGTAATACCGACACAGTATCATTTTTTTGAATACCAAGCTTTTGCAGCTGATCGGCAAATTGACGGCAACGTTTGTACTTTTCTTTCCAGCTAATCCGGCGTGTACCATGAATAATTGCATCTTGCTGAGGGTAGATATAGGCCGCACGCTCTAAATATCTGAGTGGAGAAAGGGCAACAAAATTTGCTGGCGTTCTAGGTAGTTCGTCATACGGACTTAAATTCATTTTAGTATCCATCTTCATTTTTATAATCCTGAGTAAAAGATAAGCAAAAAATAAACGGAATACATTTATCCTTTAGTCGAGCAAACGTGACATTTTGTCAATTAGGCGAAATTTCATATTTTTTAACTTCATTTTATTGCGATTTATTCGTGAAGTTGGTGATATTTATTTGTGCTGAATAATGTAATTGATCGAGAAATGGGGTAAATTTTAAACAGATTTTAAGTTTCAAAATCGAATAATAAAAGCAAAAGGATTTTGCATATGTATATTGTTGGGTGGGGGAAAGATGAAATTAACATCGAACCCAAAGGCTATGCCATGTTTGGCTATGGGATGTGGCATCACCGTGCCTATAAAAAAAGAACTTCGCTGTATGCGAGAACAGTGACCATTCAAAAAGATCAAGATGCCCCATTGATATTATGTTGTCTAGATTTTGGCTGTATTACTTCAGCAATTCGAATCAATGTAATCCAACGCTTGAATGAAACGTTGAGGGATTGTTTCGATCCGCATCGTTTGGTTCTAATGGCAACGCATACCCATTCAGGTCCAGGCGGTTGTGGTTATGAAGCTCTTTATAATATGCCGACACCAGGATTTGTGCCTGAGCACCTTGATGCAGTTGTGGATGCTGTGCAATCCAGTATTCAACAGGCATTATCCAATCGCGATTTTACAGAGATTCGATTAGCGACAATTGACATTCCTGAGCAAGTCCCTGTGGCATGGAATCGCTCGATAAAAGCGTATAATCGAAATCTCGATACTGCATTCGTCGATGAATCTGAAACTTACAAAGCAATCAATCGACAAATGCAAGTCCTTGGCTTTTATCGTGGGGAAAAGCTTCATTCTCTGTTGTCACTGTTTGGTGTGCATGCGACATGTTTGGGCAATCAATTAGACGCTCATGATGGTGATAATAAAGGCTATGCCGCAACACTTTCGGAAGAGACCTTAAGTGCTGCTGGGGTGTATGGACCAGTTTGTATATTTGCGCAAGCAACAGCAGGCGATGTGTCACCACACTTCCATGGAAAGAATCAGACTAAGATCAGAAAAAAGATAAAAGGAGAAGCAGAATACATCTATGCGAGAAACAATGGTCGTATACAGAGTGAGTATGCTTTAGCCGCTTTACTTGAGAAACAGAATCAAAACATCCAATATCAAGATTTGGATGCAGTACTCGAGTATGTGGATATGGCAAATACTGTGGCTGATCCAGAGTTTTCAGGTGGATATAGCAATGCGATAACAAGCCAAGCTTGTCATGGGACAGCATTTATTGCGGGCACACCAGTCGATGGTGTGGGTGCTGCAAAGCCATTGATCATGGCTATGAATTTACTTTCAAAACAATTCAAACGAAGTAAATTGAATTCAAAAGATCCAGTGGAAAGTGCTTATTATCAGAAGCTTTATCATGCTCAAGGACCCAAAAATATTATTTTTGAATCGGGTCAGCATCGGATATTAGGAAAAAAATTAGGTTCACTTCCTGGTGTTTTAGATCCACTCATTGCTGAAATGAATGCTCAAGTTCACGCTGGCGCAATTCAAGAAAGCGATTTAGTGCCACATATTGTGCCAATTCAGCTCATTCGAATCGGTCAACTTTTTTTGGTATGTGTTCCCGGAGAGTTTACAACAACTTCAGGTAAGCGCGTATTAAATACCATTCAGAAAAGTGTATTACCGACATTTCCTAACGCAAAAATTTGGTTTGCATCTTATTGTAATGACTATATGGGCTATGTCACGACATTCGAAGAATATCAAGAACAAGCCTATGAAGGTGGACACACTTTATTTGGTCAATGGACTTTGGCAGCTTTTCAAACCTATTTTAAACATTTGGCTAAACAGATTTGTTTGCCACCTGAACAACGTCAATTATCAAATTGCGTACCTAAAGCAGTACCTCAAAAAGAATTAGAGAAAAGAACCAATCGGGGAAATGTTCAAACCGCCGTTGCACAAAAGGAGTTGGCAACATGAGTAATCTGACACATCATTATTGGTCTAACTGGTCGGGATATTGCCACTCAAACCCGCAACATATCTTATATCCAGACCAATTACATGAATTACAGGATATTGTGATTCAACATCCTAAAGTTCGTGTGGTTGGTGCAGGGCACTCATTTACTCCGTTGGTAAAAACGGATGCGTCTATTATTTCTTTAGACCGATTTTCAAGTGTCTTAAATGCTGATCAGGCTAAATGCCAAGCGACGTTATGGGCAGGTACTCGACTATTCAATTTAGGCCAGCATCTTGCGCCTTATGAGCAGTCGCTTATGAATCAGGGTGATATTGATCAACAAAGTTTAGCTGGTGCTGTATCTACAGGAACACACGGGACAGGTGCAGCGCTATATTCTATTTCAGGCTATGTAGAAGATTTTGAGCTATTACAGGCAAATGGGGATTTAATCCAATGCTCAAAGACGGAGAACCCTGAAATTTTTCAGGCAGGTAGAGTATCGTTGGGATCGCTCGGGATATTAACGAAAATAACCATGCAAAACCGCCCTAGATATAAATTGAAAGAGAAAATTCATTTAGCCCCTGTAGAAGAAAGCCTTGATCAATTTCTCCAATTGATGCACCAACATCGGCATTTGGAATATTTTATTTTCCCTTTTACAGATCAATTAATTTTTAAAACACTTGATGTTACAGAGGGTGAGGTGAAGCCAAGAGAAACTTCTTGGCCATCTGAGGATCAACTTTTAACATGGTGTTGTGAAATTTCTAAAAAAGCCCCTTTTTTGACGAAATATCTTCAAAAATTAGTCGGTGTTTTTGTGAAGCCAACAGAATTCATTGATTGGTCGAGTGATATTTTTGCAACACCTCGGAATACCAAATTCAATGAAATGGAATATCAAATTCCAATTGAGAATGGTATTCAATGCATCAAAGAAGTGATTGCAACGTTTAGAAAATATCAAATAAATTCTTTTTTCCCTATCGAATTCCGCGTGGTCAAAGGGGACGATATTTGGCTAAGTCCTTTCTATCAGCAAGACAGTATTTCGATTTCAATCCATCAATATTATAAGCAGTCACCTCAAAAAGTATTTGATCTTATTGAGCCGATTTTTCAAAAATATCGAGGCCGTCCACACTGGGCTAAGATGCATCAACTGTCTCACCAAGAGATGCGAGCTCTTTATCCGAAATGGAATGAATTTATGCAAATCAGAGAAGCGCTCGATCCCCATCGAAAGTTTCTCAATCCCTATCTTGAAAAACTATTACTTGGGCAACAAGGATGAGAGATGAATAGTTTTTTTAATCAAATGAATGATGATTTGCGGGCACATGGTTTAGGTCAACCTATGCTCTTGATCGATGACGATGCATTAAACTTTAATATTGCTTATGTAAAACAGCAGCTAGCTTCGGCAAAGCACTTAAAACCGCGGTTAGTCGTTAAATCTTTGGCTTGTTTGCCTTTGTTAAAAAAGCTAAGTTTCGATTTAGACACCCAACACTTTATGGTATTTCATATTGATCACTTACAATTGATGTTCAATCATTTTGATCAAGCTGATTTACTCTTTGGCAAGCCGATGCCAATTCGTGCAGTAGAAAGGTTTTATCAAAACCATCACACGCCAATCAAATGCAAGATACATTGGTTAATTGATTCCTTTGCTCGTTTGCAACAATATCATGCCTTGGCTGATCAACTGGGATTTAGCTTCAATATCAATCTTGAAATTGATGTGGGATTACATCGTGGAGGCGTTCAAAATTCTGCTGAATTTATACAAATGCTCAATTATATTCAGCAGCATCAAAAAACGCTAAATTTGAGTGGTTTAATGGGCTACGATGCGCATGTTACTAAACTACCTAAGATGGTGAAGCGTCCAGAAACAGCTTATGCTGAGTCTCAACATATTTATCAAAATTATCAGCACATCTTAAAACACCAATTCCCAGATTTAAATCATGCTCAGCTGTGTTTTAACGGAGGAGGAAGTCCAACCTTTAGTTTTCACGTGAAACATAGTGTGTGTAATGATCTGTCATTTGGCTCAATGTTGCTAAAGCCCAGCGATTTTGATTCTGAACATCTTTCTTTGCTTAAACCCGCTTTATATATTGCGAGTCCCGTACTGAAAGTATTAGACGAAGTCTCATTGCCAGGGATACCTTCATTTAAAAAAATAAAATTCTTTCAGAAGCATCAAGCGGTTTTTATCTACGGTGGCTATTGGATGGGTCAATATGTTTATCCAGCAAAATCTCATCCTCATTTATTGTATGGACGAAGCACCAACCAGGAAATGATTTGTGTCGATCGTAAAATTGATATCCATCCTGATGACTATGTATTTATTCGACCGAGCCAGAGTGAGGTGGTCATCCCGCAGTTCAATCGCACGTACCTTTATCGAAAAGAAAATGAGTGGAATTCATCTGATTTGGAAACGAGTAGATTTGAACCTTGGGAAAATTTTAGAGAGTAGTGATTAAAAGAAAAAAAGGGATGAAGTTAATCATCCCTTTTTAGCATTGGTTTGAAATTTATTGGACGCCGCCGTAATGGATGCCCGTTAATTCACTGATTTCTTTTTTCCAAGTGGTTAAGTCATCCAAATTAAATTTACTTAAATGGTCATGCCCACAAGCACGCGCCATTACTTGCATCAACTCGACTGAAGCATTGAAGAAGTTGGCGAGTTGCTGTGCTGATTTTTCTATTTCGAGTCTTCGACGCAAATGATCTTTTTGTGTTGCAATACCGACAGAGCATTCATTTGTATTACACGCGCGCATTCCCAAACAACCAATTGCCTGCATGGCAGAGTTAGACACGGCAATGGCATCTGCACCCAGCGCTAAGGCTTTAATAAAATCAGCAGGGACACGTAAGCCACCTGTAATGACCAAACTAATGTCACGACGTCCTAAACGATCTAAATGACGACGTGCCCGTGCTAAAGCAGGAATGGTCGGCACTGAAATATTGTCACGGAATAATGTTGGTGCTGCACCTGTACCACCACCACGACCATCTAAAATAATGTAGTCCACACCTATCGCAATCGCAGCATCAATGTCTTTTTCGATATGCTGTGCAGACAGTTTAAAGCCAATCGGAATGCCACCTGTCTGCTCGCGTATATAGTTTGCAAACTCCTTGTACTGTGAAAGTTCAGTCCAATCCGGAAAGGTTGCGGGAGAAATCGCAGATTGTCCTTCTTCTAAACCACGTACTTCTGCAATTTTTCCGACCACTTTATGCCCGGGTAGATGTCCGCCTGTTCCTGTTTTTGCTGCCTGTCCACCTTTAAAGTGAAAAGCTTGGCATTTTTTTACTTTTTCAATGTCATAGCCAAAACGACCAGAGGCCAACTCGTAAAAATATCGTGAATTCGAGGCTTGTTCATCATCTAACATTCCACCTTCACCAGAACAGATGCCAGTACCTGCCATTTCCGCACCCATTGCCAGTGCAGTTTTTGCTTCTTGCGATAAAGCTCCAAAACTCATGTCGGAAACAAATAATGGAATATTGAGTCTCAATGGTTTTTTTGCATTTGCTCCAATAATCACTTCGCTTGCAACGGGGGCATCATCCAGTAGAGGAACTTTCCAAAGTTGAGCTGTGACCAGTTGAATATCTTCCCATTTTGGAAGTTTGTCAAAAGGCACACCCATGGCTGCGGTAGGACCATGATGACCGAAATTTTTTAGACCATTTCGAGCTAATTCTAAGATGAATCTATTGTGTGGCTCTTCAGGAGCAGGCTGAGAATCTGCGTAGAGTCCTTGATAACGATCACGATTGAATTGCTGTGGATTTCTTTTTTCCCAAGCTTCGATTTCTTCTAAGTCAACATAGACATGATCATCATGAATCCAAGCTTTAAATTTTTGCAGATTTTTATTGAGATATCTCGGGTTAATGCCAGTTTTATAGAGGTAATGAGAGCCGTGAAGGCCACATACAATTTTGTCGCCTTGAATATGGGCATCGGACATGAGTGCTCCGCGATGCTGACAACGACCATACATGACAACGACTTTTTCTTCATCATGATCTTCAAGACGAAGAACAACAAGATCCACATTGGCTGCTAAAGCATATGCGGGTTTAAGCGGCTGGAGTGTAGACCAAGCAATTAGTGGGTGAGATTTCATATGACCTGCCTAATGATTTCAGTGGGTTATATTTATTTGTTTAAAAGTATGTTGATCATCTAATAGAAAGTATAAAAGATTATTTTTCTATAATTGGGATAATATTGGTTTAAATATTAAATTGGGAATATATTTTAACTATTTTTGTCACAATTAAAACTGCTATCGCCTAATGCTCGATTAACGGTTTATTAAACAACGTGACACGTGTAAAATCTCTAGCGATTTTATTTATCCACCGTTTTTATCTTTTGAGGTTCGCCTCGATCATAATCTCGCGGTGACATGCTCCATTGTACGGGGCATCACTCCTTAAGGATTTTTTATGCCAATTATTACTTTGCCAAACGGCGATCAAAAACAATTTGATCAAGCTGTCTCTGTCATGGAAGTTGCTCAAAGCATCGGTCCAGGTCTTGCAAAAAATACGGTTGCAGGTCGTGTAAACGGCCATCTAGTTGATGCATGTGACTTAATCACTGATGATGCCACGTTGCAGATCATTACGCCTAAAGATGATGAAGGTGTTGAAATTATTCGTCACTCTTGTGCCCATTTAGTTGGTCACGCAGTGAAGCAGCTTTTCCCCGAAGCAAAGATGGTGATTGGACCTGTCATTGAAGATGGTTTCTATTACGATATCTACAGTGAAAAACCATTTACACCAGATGATATGGCTGCCATCGAAGAGCGTATGAAAAAGCTCATCGATCAAGATTATGATGTCATTAAAAAGATGACACCTCGTGATGAAGTGATCAAAGTATTCACTGAGCGTGGTGAAGATTATAAATTACGCCTCATCGAAGATATGCCAGATGAGACTCAAATGGGTCTTTATTATCATCAAGAATATGTGGATATGTGTCGTGGTCCACACGTACCAAACACTAAATTCTTAAAGTCATTTAAGTTGACGAAGATGTCAGGTGCTTACTGGCGTGGTGATGCGAAAAACGAACAACTTCAACGTATTTATGGTACGGCTTGGGCGGATAAGAAGCAGTTGGCTGCTTATATCAAACGTATTGAAGAAGCTGAAAAGCGTGACCACCGTAAAATTGGTAAAGCGCTTGATCTGTTCCACATGCAAGAAGAAGCACCAGGCATGGTGTTCTGGCATCCAAATGGCTGGACGATCTATCAAGTTTTAGAACAATACATGCGTAAAGTTCAACAGGACAATGGTTATCAAGAAATTCGCACACCTCAGGTGGTCGATTTTAGTCTGTGGGAAAAATCAGGACATGCTGCAAACTATGCAGAAAACATGTTTACTACACATTCTGAAAACCGTAACTATGCCGTTAAACCAATGAACTGCCCATGTCATGTTCAAGTGTTTAACCAAGGTTTAAAATCTTACCGTGATTTACCAATTCGTCTTGCTGAATTTGGTTCATGTCACCGTAACGAACCATCGGGTTCATTACACGGGATTATGCGTGTTCGTGGTTTCACCCAAGATGACGCACACATTTTCTGTACAACTGAGCAAATTGGTCAAGAAGTTGCTGACTTTATTAAACTGACTTTAGATGTTTATAAAGATTTCGGTTTTGAAGAAGTGCAAATGAAACTCTCAACACGTCCAGAAAAGCGTGTAGGGGATGATAAGCTTTGGGATGTTGCTGAAAAATCTTTAGCTGACGCACTGGATGCAGCGGGTCTCGCTTGGGATTTACAACCTGGTGAGGGTGCGTTCTACGGTCCTAAAATTGAATTTTCTTTGAAAGATTGTTTAGGTCGTATCTGGCAGTGCGGTACAATCCAATGCGATTTTAACTTGCCATTACGTTTAGATGCATCTTATGTCACTGAAGACAACGATCGTGATCATCCTGTGATGCTTCATCGTGCAATTCTTGGCAGTTTTGAACGTTTTATTGGTATACTTATTGAACACTACGCTGGATTTATGCCACCATGGTTGGCACCAATTCAAGCATGTGTGATGAATATTACCGATTCTCAAGCAGATGCTTGTCAGTCAGTCGTCGCTAAATTGCAAGAAAATGGCATTCGAGCGATTTCAGACTTGAGAAATGAGAAAATCGGCTTTAAGATTCGTGAGCGTACTTTAGAGCGTATTCCATACCTATTGGTGCTTGGGGATCGAGAAGTAGAGGAAGGTACAGTGAATGTACGTACTCGCTCTGGAACAAATTTAGGTACTATGTCTATCGATGCATTCGTTGACTTAGTGAAAGTAGCCGTAGCCGAACGCGGCCGGTATATTGTGGAGTAAGAAAGATTAAACAGCCTGACCGTAACCAACAACAAGGTGCTAAAAGCAATCGTCCTGCATTAAATGATGAGATTCGTGCGAAAGAAGTACGTCTCGTTGGCGCTGACGGAGAACAAAAAGGCATCGTTTCACTTGCTGAAGCGTTGCGTGCTGCAGAAGAAGTTGATCTTGACCTCGTTGAGATCGTTGCGAATGCAGAGCCGCCTGTTTGTAAAATCATGGATTACAACAAGCATTTATTTGATCTGAAGCAAAAGCAAAAAGATGCTAAGAAAAAACAGCATCAAGTTCAGGTTAAAGAGATCAAGTTGCGTCCTGGTACAGACGTTGGTGATTACAATGTTAAGTTGCGTGCTATTCTGAAATTCCTTGAAGAAGGCAACAAAGTTAAAATTACTCTACGTTTCCGTGGTCGTGAGATGGCTCACCAACAATTGGGTCTTGCTCAATTACAAAAGATTGAAGCTGATGTGGCTGAAATCGGTGTAGTGGAACAAGCACCAAAAATGGAAGGCCGTCAAATGGGTATGTTACTTGGTCCTAAAAAGAAAAAGTAAAACCGATTTAGAGAAAAAGCCCTGCACATGCAGGGCTTTTTTATATGTTGATTGAAGGAATATAGGTACATCCTGAGTTAGTAAAGAGAGGAACGACTGTAGTTGGGGTATAAATCATCAGTTGAATATTTCCATCAGGCAGTACTTTAGTGAAGTCTAATAAACGTATATTTTAAACTTCTCGAATCATTTTGTGGCTTGAGTAGAAAATGTAATTATTTCGACAGGTAAACTCGTACTTATGCATAGAAAATTCTAGATGGATGGTAAAACTGAATAGGTTTAGAGTATTTACTGTCTTGAAAGATGACCCAAAAAGGATTTTTTATATTGCACATCAGGAAATTCGTTGCTCAAAGTACCTGTAGATTTGATCTATAAAAAAAGCCGATACTTTTGCATCGGCTTTTTTTGTGACTCATTAAGTTCGATGCTTTATTCGACATGAACTGTTTTTTCAGTAGACTCTGTATTTTCTAACAGAAGTTTTTTGCCAATTGGAATTTGTCGAGGTAATTTCTCTTCTGGAATGATACGCTCTAAGTCGATCACTAATAAGCCATTTTCATAATCTGCTTGTTGAACTTCAATATGTTCATCTAAGCGAAGCGATAATTTAAATGAACGACGCGCAATTCCTTTATGAAGATATTCGGTTTGTTCAGATTGAATAGCTTCTGGTTTTCCTGTGATCGAGAGAAGCTGATTTTCAAGACTGATATTTAACTCATCTTGACTAAAGCCTGCAGTAGCGACCACGATGCGATATTTATTCTCACCTTTTTTTTCAATGTTATAAGGTGGGTAGTTTGGAGCATCACTTTGCATTGCATAATCAATAAAATCGTTTAAACGATCAAAACCAATGCTACGACGAAACAATGGATGAAGATTTAAGTTACTCATGATTAAAACCTCCTGAGGTCAGCAAAGTCATAAAAATAAGAATGTTGTTCTGTCATGACTATCATCAACAGAACCAGATGATCATCATAAATCTGGCAATTTTTTATATAGGTTCAGACCGAAATTTTTCAATAATAAATTTAAAAATATTTTATAAATAATTGATTTTTTATAACTTATAAATAAAAAATTTCTATCCTTGTTGTTTGGTTTGAAATGATTTATCGTGGATAAATCAATCAACAAAGGGCATATGGAGCCTGAACTGTAATGATCGATTTATATTATTGGGGAACACCCAACGGATTAAAAATAACAATTGCACTCGAAGAAATGGCTTTAGATTATCAAATCTATCCAATCAATATCTTAGAAAATGATCAGTTCCAAGCTGACTTTCTTACGATCTCTCCTAATAATAAAATTCCTGCGATAGTTGATCAAAATGGACCGAATAATCAAGCAATTTCGATTTTCGAATCTGGTGCAATACTGCAATATTTAGGACGTAAAACGGGACAATTCTATCCTCAGCACGAAATCGCGAGGATTCAGGTCGAACAGTGGTTGATGTGGCAAATGGGTGGTCTAGGACCGATGTTAGGTCAAAATCATCATTTCGCTAAATTTGCTAAAGAGAAAATCCCTTATGCAATCGAGCGCTACATTACAGAAACCAAAAGATTATATGGAGTGCTCAATAAGCAGTTAGTTGGGCAAGACTATGTGGCAGGTGAGTACTCTATCGCGGATATGGCAATTTTCCCTTGGTTGATGCGGCACGAGTGGCAAAGTATTCGTTTAGCAGAGTTTCCTGAAGTGGAAGCTTATATTCAACGTATCCAACAGAGACCAGCGGTACAAAAGGCGCTTGCACTACTAAAGTAGATCACGGATTTAAGTGTGATAAACTCTACATATCTAAACCACCATTCGGTGGTTTTTTTATGGAGAACTGCCATGAAGGATTTTTTTTTAAATTTTAGCAAAATTGTTGAATCTAATTCAAAAGTATACTGGGCAATTATTGCTGGTATTTTACTCTGTGTTGCTTCTTATATCGTCGAAATATTTCATGTGCAAAATATCATTGCAGCAATCGAACCAGATTCTAGGGATCAATTAAAACAGGTGATTCCAGCGACAACGAGTAAATATACGGTGCTACGTGCCATCATAGTAGTGTTAGCAATTGCTTGGTCGATAAAAGAATATCGTAAAACTCAGAAACTTCTAGCGGTGAATAAGTCCAGTAAATGAATCTGATTTTATTGTTCTTAAGTGCCTTTGGAGCCGCCACTTTATTGCCCTTACAGTCCGAAGCAATATTGTTGGGGTCATTTGCTCTAAAACAATTTTCGCCGTGGATGCTTATTTTTGTTGCAAGTGTAGCGAATGTGATGGGTTCATGCGTTAATTGGTGGTTGGGCTTAAAAATAGAGCAGTTTAAAACCAAAAAGTGGTTTCCATTTAAGTCAGATCAAATGATTCGTGCTCAACGGGCTTATCAGCAGTATGGTACATGGTCACTTCTTTTAAGTTGGGTGCCTATCATTGGTGATCCAATCACCTTAATTGCAGGAATCTTGAAAGAAAAATTCTGGAAATTTATCTTCGTGGTGGGTATAGCGAAAACAGGTCGATATCTATTTATCTACTGGGTGTATCTTGGTTTGTTCTAAATTTTCGTAGAGTAAAACTCATCAAGATTAATTTGTCTGAATCAAGATTAACGGTGCTTTTGTTTTGCGCAAAGATGCTATAGAATACTCGCTCCCTTACCTGCAGGTCGTATTGTAATGGTGCAAACGAGCCGAACAGGTGTTCAAAAGAGGTTGTTATGCCTAAGATGAAAACTCGCCGTGGTGCAGCAAAACGCTTCAAAGCGACTGCTAACGGTTTTAAGCGTAAACAAGCGTTCAAACGCCACATTTTGACCAAAAAATCTGCTAAGCGTATTCGTCAATTGCGCGGCTGTGTAATGGTTCACGTAAGTGACGTTGCTTCAGTTCGTCGTATGTGCCCGTACATCTAAGGAGATTATAAATGGCTCGTGTAAAACGTGGTGTACAGGCTCATCGCCGTCACAAAAAAATTCTTGCTCGCGCTAAAGGTTACTATGGTGCTCGTTCACGTGTTTACCGCGTAGCGTTCCAAGCGGTAATCAAAGCAGGTCAATATGCTTACCGTGACCGTCGTCAAAAGAAACGTCAATTCCGTGCTTTATGGATTGCGCGTATCAATGCTGGTGCACGTCAAAATGGTTTGTCGTACAGCCGTATGATCGATGGCTTGAAAAAAGCTCAAGTGATCATCGACCGTCGCGTACTTGCTGACATCGCTATGCATGACGCAGTTGCATTTGCTGCTTTAGCTGAAAAAGCTAAAGGCGCATTAGCTGCTTAATCATCGTAGATGAGAAAAAGACCGCTTTTTAGCGGTCTTTTTTATTTTCATTGTTTACGACCAAATAAAGCCAAGAGATCAGCATGAATAAAATTATGGTCGTCGGTACAGCAGCATCTGGGAAAACAACCTTTGCACGTAAGTTGGCTGCTCAACTGTAAGTCGATCATATTGAACTTGATAATCTCTTTTGGTTGGATAACTGGACTGAGTCATCTTCAATACAATTTCAAGAAAAATTTATAAGTCGTGTTAGGTCTATGAATAAGGGCTTCGTAATTGATGGTAATTATTCCCTGATTCAAAATTTAATCTTAAGTGAGATCGACACTGTGATTTGGTTGGATTTTTCACTACGCGTAAATCTTTATCGTGTGATTAAGAGGTCGCTATATCGTGTGATTAGCCAAAAGAAAATATGGAAAAATTCTAACAATAGAGAACATTGGGCGAAATTGTTAAGTAAAGACTCAATAATATTGTGGGTAGTCCAAACGCATGGGAAAAATAGACTTAAATATTCGCAGATGATGAAAGCCACTCAATATCATCATATAAAGTGGCTACATTTTCATAAATCTGAACAATTAGATGAATTTTTAAAACATCACAGTCCAAAATAGTAAGCGCAGAAACAGATTATTGCAGTGACTAAAATGAGGGCAAACACATTTGATTTACCTGTTTTAGGTGTGGGTTGGTGAGGAGAGGAATCATTGTAAAAAAAGCGTTTTCCATGTTGAGTATGTGTTGAGGCTTCATCCAAAGGGGAGTGAATTTCGGAGCTTTTTAAATGAGCAGATTTATAGTGATTTGCTACTTTAGTGATGAATTTTGCACTCAGGTCATCTAACTTTTGTTGAAATACCTTCAGTTGTTTTTCTTCCTCAAGAGATTCTTGATGATCTTGCTCCAAAAGTTTTCGTTTTTGAATATTTAAATGTTGTTCTAGATGCATGAAACGGACTAAGGTTTCATTGGCATAAGGTGCTGCATAATCTTGTGGCAGTAATGGTAAGGCAACTCCAATGTTGCAGGGCGATTGATCGTCAGTACCATAAAAGATTGCACCACGCTCAACGGATTGCACACCTTGTGCTAATGCGCGATCGAACAGCTCATTCTCTGTGTAGTCGTGAATATCATTCCAATTAGGTGCTTGAAGATCTGCCTCAACACGTTTGATATGCTGGGTGGATAGATCAAAACGCCAAAATGTTTCAATTCGTGCGGGGAGTGTTTGATTGTTTGGTATGTCGAAGTCTTGTTCAGAGCTATACCATTCGGCAAGTTCTTTACCACAGATCCATGCTGTTTTTACATTACGGTGATGACTGACAATGAAATGGGGATATGGTAAAAGTTCAACATTTGGATTGGGATTTTTTTCATCGATTAATAAACTTGAGTTATGTAGGCTTAAGCGTGTGACACCCTGACGTTTTAAGCTTTCTAACCAAACTTGGAAGTGTTGTGCCAA
This sequence comes from Acinetobacter sp. 25-47-122, assembly GCF_056779695.1. Lineage (NCBI taxonomy): Bacteria > Pseudomonadati > Pseudomonadota > Gammaproteobacteria > Moraxellales > Moraxellaceae > Acinetobacter > Acinetobacter sp. 25-47-122. Next base: position 25,924 of record NZ_JBWYIJ010000010.1, on the reverse strand, counting down.
TAAGTGTTGTGTATTTAAATCTCGAAAAAGGAAATGGTGCTGATTAAAAATCGCATGATTTTTCCAGTGTTGAAAACTTAAATCCTGACTTAAAAACTCATTGCCATAAGTCACGAGTGTGAGCTGTTGTTTCCAAATTTGATCTAATGCCATGACATATCTTCTCAATGATCATTGAGGATATCTTAAACTTTTTATAAATGTAATTTCCAATTTAATTCCACATCCAATTTTAACACTTGCTGATCTTCATACGGAGCTATAAAAGCTGTTAGAATGCGCAGTTATATTATTTTTTATATTTGTTGCTTTGAGAGTTACTATGTCACTGGAAGCCCTGACCACTGAAGCGCTCGCTGCCATTGCAGCAGCTCAAGACCTTGCAACACTCGATCAGGTTCGAGTGCAATTTACGGGTAAGAAAAGCCAGCTTGCTGAACAATCGAAAGCACTGGGTAAAATGGATCCGGAAGAGCGTAAGGTCTTTGGTGCGCAGATTCATTCAGTTCGAGAAGCGATTAATGGTGCATTAACTGAGCGTCAAACTGCATTACAAAAAGCTGCACTAGAACAAAAATTAGCAAGTGAACAGATAGACATCACGTTGCCTGGTCGTGGTCAACAGGTGGGTAGTATCCACCCAGTGACCCAAGTACAAGAGCGTATTTGTCAATTCTTCACGAAAGCAGGTTTTTCTGTTGCGACTGGTCCAGAGGTTGAAGATGACTATCACAACTTTGAGGCATTAAATATTCCGGGTCATCACCCTGCGCGTGCAATGCACGATACCTTTTACTTCGATGTAAACCATTTGCTTCGTACGCATACCTCTGGTGTACAGATTCGTACGATGGAAACACAGCAACCACCAATTCGTATTGTATGTCCAGGTCGTGTGTATCGCTGTGACTCAGACCAAACACATTCTCCGATGTTCCACCAAATTGAGGGTTTGTACGTTGCAGAAAATACGAGCTTTGCTGAATTGAAAGGATTATTGGTTAATTTACTGAATGAGTTCTTTGAAAAAGACTTGAAAGTACGTTTCCGCCCATCTTACTTCCCATTCACAGAACCAAGTGCTGAAGTCGACATCATGGATGAGCGAGGAAAATGGTTAGAAGTATTAGGTTGTGGCATGGTGCATCCAAATGTTCTTCGTTCAGCGGGTATTGATCCAGATAAGTACAAAGGCTTTGCATTTGGTTTAGGTGTTGAACGTTTTGCAATGCTTCGTTATGGCATAAACGACTTGCGTATGTTCTACCAAAATGATGTGCGTTTCTTACGCCAGTTTGCTTAAAACTTTTTATTAAATCCTCTCCTAACTTGAGGAACTCCACAGAATTATTTGGGGTTCTCTCCCTTAGCAAAGGGGGTTAGAGGGAGGATTCTAGAGATTTGAATTACAGGTTTTATATCAATGAAAATTAGCGAAAATTGGCTACGCACATGGGTTAACCCAGCCATCGATAGCGATACTTTATCTGACCAACTGACCATGCTTGGCCTTGAGGTAGATGATTTATCTCCTGCTGCAAAACCATTTACAGGTGTGGTTGTAGGTGAAGTACTTACGGTAGAACAGCACCCAGATGCAGATCGTTTACGTGTAACGACTGTCAACATTGGTTCTGGTGAACCATTACAAATCGTCTGTGGCGCGCCAAATGTACGTGCAGGTATGAAAGCACCTGTAGCGACCATTGGTGCAGTATTACCGGGTGATTTTAAAATCAAAAAAGGTAAGCTTCGTGGTGTTGAATCACAAGGTATGCTGTGCGGTGCATCTGAAATTGATTTAGAAGATAAAATCGATGGTCTACTTGAGCTTCCTGCGGACGCGCCAGTCGGTGTAAACGTACGTGAATATCTAGACCTTGATGACAACGTGATTGATATTAGTATCACACCAAATCGTGGTGACTGTTTCAGTATTCGTGGGATTGCACGTGAAATTGGTGTGATTAACCAACTTCCTGTGACTGCGCCTGAAATTAAAGAAGTGGCTGAAACGATTGCTGATGAAAAGAAGGTCGTTGTATCTACTGAAGGTTGCCCACGTTACTTAGGTCGTGTGATCAAAAATGTCAACACCAAAGCGCCAACTCCTGAATGGATGGAGCGTGCACTGGCTCGTTCTGGTATCCGTCAGCACAGTATCTTGGTTGATATTACCAACTATGTATTGATGGAGTTGGGTCAACCGCTTCACGCATTTGATGGTGGTAAAGTTCAAGGTGCGGTACACGTTCGTCAAGCAACTGCAGGTGAAAAACTTGTTCTATTGAATGAGCAAGAAGTTGAAATGCAAGACAACGTGATGGTGATTGCAGACGACCAAAAAGCATTAGCAATTGCGGGCATCATGGGTGGTTTGTCTTCATCGGTGACAGACGCAACGACTGAAATCTTCCTTGAATCAGCATTCTTTGCACCACTTCATATTGCGGGTCGTGCGCGTAGCTTCGGTTTACATACAGATGCGTCTCAGCGTTATGAGCGTGGAGTGGATTTCGAACTTCCAATGATCGCAATGCACCGTGCATCTCAGTTGATTTCTGAGCTTGCAGGTGGTGAATTTGGTCCAATTACTGTAGCAGAAAATCCAACAGTATTGCCAACACGCGAAGCAATCGAGCTTGAGCAGGCGCAAGTTGATCAACTTCTTGGTTATAAAGTTGACTCTGACTTTATTACTGATGCGTTAACACGTCTAGGTTGTCAGGTAACAATTAAAGCACAAGGTCAATGGTCTGTCGTACCGCCATCACATCGTTATGATATGGCAATCTACCAAGACTTAATTGAAGAGGTTGCGCGTATTCATGGTTATGACAACATTCAAATCAGCTTGCCTGTGATTGATGTGAAACTTGCAAAATACCAAGATCAATTTGAAGTTGCACAATTACGTCAAACTTTGGTTGCACTTGGTTACCAAGAGGCAATCAGCTTTAGTTTTGCTGATTTAAAACTTGAAAAACAGTTAAATCCAAGTGTAAATCCTTTGGCATTGGCAAATCCAATTTCAAGTGATTTGGCTGTAATGCGTTCGACTTTACTTTCAAGCTTAATTCCTTGTGTCCAATACAATGTTAATCGTCAACAAAGTCGCGTACGCTTCTTTGAGCTTGGCTTACGTTTTGATTATCAAGAAGCAACCAGTATTCATGATCTTAAGCAAATACCTACACTTGCGATTGTGGCAACAGGTGCGAAGAATCAGGAATCTTGGCATGCTAAACCTCAGCCAATGGATTTCTTCGATTTTAAAGGTGAAATTGAGGCTGTATTGGCAGCTGGGCGAGTTCAAGTAGAATATGTACGTTCAGAGCGTTCATGGTTACATCCAGGTCAATCTGCTGAAATTTTAGTGGACGGAAAATCGATTGGTTATATTGGTCGTTTACATCCATCGCTTGAAGATGAGCTTGATCTCGCAACGACATGGGTAGCAGAACTCGATCAATCGTCTGTTTTGCAAACTTATGTATCTAATTTTACAGAATTATCACGATTTCCTTCAGTGAGACGTGATATTGCAGTTTTAATTAGTGATAAGATTAATGTTAGTGAAATTCAGCAACTTATCGAAAAAACTGGAGGAGAGTTACTTGATTCTTCTTGGTTATTCGATGTGTATACGGGTCAAGGTGTAGAAGAGGGTAAACGTTCATTGGCGTTTGCACTTTTATGGCAGCATCCGAGTCGCACGCTTGAGGATGCTGAAATTAAATCTGGTATGGATAATATTTTACAAGTGTTAGAAAACACTTACCAAGCGACATTGAGGGCCTCATGACAGCATTAACAAAAGCAGAAATGGCTGATCATTTGAGTGAGCTGACGAGTTTAAATCGTCGTGAAGCTAAACAAATGGTTGAGTTGTTTTTTGATGAAATTAGCCAGGCATTAATTGCAGGTGAACATGTCAAATTATCGGGTTTTGGTAATTTCGAACTGCGTGACAAGCGTCAGCGTCCAGGGCGTAATCCAAAAACAGGTGAGGAGATTCCTATTTCTGCTCGCCGTGTAGTGACCTTCCGTGCTGGTCAAAAGTTTAGACAGCGTGTAGGGACAGAGCAAGTCGATTAATCGCTTGATCAAATAACATTTAAAAAAACCTGAGCTCCGCTCAGGTTTTTTTATGCTCTTAACTTTATGCGAATTCATAGAATTCAGCGCATAAAAAAAGAGAACCTTTGGTTCTCTTTTTTTCGAATAATCTAAAGTTTAGATTATTGAGCAGCAGAAGCAGCAGCAGTAGCGTCAGCAGCAGCGTCAGTAGCTTCAGCAGCAGCGTCAGTAGCTTCAGCAGCAGCAGCGTCAGCTTGAGCAGCAACTTCAGAAGAAGCTTCAACAGCAGCAGCGTCAGCAGCTACAACAGCTTCAGAAGCAGCTTCTACAGCTTCAGATGCAGCAGCGTTTGCGTCAGCAGCAGCTTCTTCAGTTTTTTTAGCACAACCAACGAAAGCTAAAGTAGTAGCAACGGCAGCAGCAATAGCAATTTTTTTGAATAACATGGCATCACTCTCATTAAAATAAATTGAGACAAAAAACCCGGTTAGTCTGTTGTGTGCTTTTATTATTCCTAACGTTAGTAAGGTTAATAACGCATGGAGCAGCCTAACTGGTATGCCGACATGCTATCACTGAGTATTTTGAATTACTACTAGGCGAAATGAAAAAATGCTTAAAAAATGAGAAATTTGACCCTATTTTTAACAGAAAATTACAATCATTTTTGCATTTTGAATTGGATAAATACTAAGTAAATACTTAAAAAATAAAGGGAATTAAAATACAAGATGATAAAAATCACATACTTGCAAGAAAAGTTACATTCAAAAGTCGGTATTGTGTATTTATGTAAATGGTGTCAACCTAAATAAAAGGCCATCAATAAATGATGGCCTTTTGCGTATTAGTTGGCAGCTTTGCGTTTCATTTGATCGAAGAAATCATCATTAGTCTTGGTTTCCTTCATGCGATCAAGTAAGAATTCCATCGCAGCAAGTTCGTCCATAGGATGGAGAAGCTTACGTAAAATCCAAACCTTACGTAGTTTATCTTCATCCATGAGGCGTTCTTCACGACGTGTACCAGATTTCTTGATATTCATCGCAGGGAATACACGTTTCTCAGCAATACGGCGATCAAGCGTAATCTCTTGGTTACCTGTACCTTTGAATTCTTCGTAGATGACTTCATCCATTTTACTGCCAGTTTCAATTAAAGCAGTAGAAATGATCGTAAGTGAACCACCTTCTTCGATATTACGTGCAGCACCGAAGAAACGTTTTGGACGTTCTAAAGCGTGGGCATCAACACCACCAGTTAAAACTTTACCTGATGATGGAATAACCGTGTTATATGCACGTGCTAAACGTGTAATTGAGTCAAGCAAAATAACAACGTCTTTTTTGTGTTCTACCAAACGTTTAGCTTTTTCAATCACCATTTCAGCGACTTGAACGTGACGTGCAGGTGATTCGTCAAATGTTGAAGCAACAACTTCACCACGAACGGTACGTTCCATTTCTGTTACTTCTTCTGGACGCTCATCAATGAGAAGAACGATTAGGAAGCATTCAGGATTATTACGAACAATAGATTGAGCAATGTTTTGGATCAACATTGTCTTACCAGCTTTGGGTGGTGCAACAATAATTGAACGTTGACCTTTACCAATTGGAGCAACTAAATCGACAACACGCGCAGTTAAATCTTCAGTCGAACCATTTCCTAACTCCATCACTAATTGTTCAGTTGGGAATAAAGGCGTTAAGTTTTCGAAAAGAATCTTATTGCGAGAGTTTTCTGGCGTGTCGTAGTTAATTTGATTCACTTTTAAAAGTGCAAAATAACGTTCGCCTTCTTTTGGTGGGCGAATCGTACCTGTAATCGTATCCCCAGTGCGCAAATTGAAGCGGCGAATTTGAGAAGGGCTGACATAAATGTCATCTGGACCCGCAAGGTAAGACCCTGCTGCAGAACGTAAAAAACCGAAACCATCAGACAGAATTTCAAGAACACCATCGCCGAAAATTTCTTCACCATTCATAGCATGGCGTTTCAAAATGGCAAAAATAATGTCTTGCTTACGGTTACGTGCCATTCCTTCAAGGCCCATGAACTCAGCAATTTTGATGAGTTCGCCTATCGGTTTTTTCTTGAGTTCAGTTAAGTTCATAAATGGTCGATTGAATTAAAAGGAAGTGTGGAACACAGATAGAATAGAAGCAAAAGACATCCGCAGTGCAAGAAAAGAGCAGCAATTGATTTGCACAATAACAAACTCAGAATCTAGTAAGTTCTTTCGAGGAGAAATGTGTAAACAATTTCTTTAGCCGAGCGGCGATCTTATGTTTTGTGTATTGTAAGAAACGAGGAGAAATTGTCCAAGTGTTTCTTGATCATGCAATATAAGTGAGATATGGCTCTTTGTCAATTTTACCGTCAAAAAAAGCGCCAAAAATTTGACGCTTTCAAAGCCATTAAAATTGAAAGAATTAGATATTTTCTTCAATAAAAGCTGCAAGTTTTGATTTAGGAGCTGCACCAACTTGTTGAGCAACAACTTCACCATTTTTGAACATCAATAAAGCTGGGATATTACGAATATTGTAATTTACAGCAGTTTGTTCGCATGAAGTTACGTCAACTTTTACGATTTTAACTTTACCTTCGTATTCAGTTGCTAAAACTTCAAGTACAGGAGCAATAGCTTTACATGGCGCACACCAGCCTGCCCAAAAATCAACAAGAACTGGCGTGTCAGAATTTAAAACGTCAGCTTCAAAATTAGCATCAGTTGTATTAACGATATTAGCAGACATGGAATTTGCTCCGAATAATTTTTTGAAAACGGTCTATCTATGTATATAAGTATTACATAGACCACTTTAACAAAGTAGGGGATAGGGTTTATTTTCGGACTAAATTCTGTAAATGTCTAATTGATGCTCACGATTTCCATGATCGGTGTAACACAATTGTCATATATGATGATTTTTTAAATAGTCGTTAAATTGACTAAATAAATGGCTTTTAAATTACAGTTATGTGAATTAATCTAGGCACAATTCTGGTTGAACTTAGCGCAACAATGTCTGATTTTTTGATTGATGAAGAACTCCTTGCAGCCATTGATATGGGCTCAAACAGCTTCCACTTGGCGATTGCTCGAGTTGATCATGGTGAGGTAAAAAAAGTCGCATCGATGTCTGAAAAGGTCCAATTGGCCGCAGGTTTAGATGAAAATAAAAATTTGACAGAAGCTGCTCAACAACGTGGTTTAGCATGCTTGGCTCGATTTGTAGGGCGCCTAAGTTCAGTCCAATCGAATCGTTTAAGAATTGTGGCCACCAATGCTTTGCGCCAAGCTAAAAATGGGCATGAATTCATTCAAAAAGCAGCTGAAATTCTGCCTAAACCTATTGAAATTATTGCTGGTCGTGAAGAAGCACGCTTAATTTATTTAGGTGTATCACATACTATGGCGAACAGCGGTCGCCGTTTGGTCATTGATATTGGTGGTGGCTCGACCGAGTTAATCATTGGTGAAGAGTTTGAGCCAATTCATACTGAATCCGTGCAAATGGGATGCGTTGCATTTACGAAGGCCTATTTTGCAGACGGCGATATTAATCCAAAAGCTTTCGATCGTGCGGTGACTGCCGCACGCAAAGAAATCTCGGGTATCGCGACTACTTACCGTGCGGCAGGATGGGATACTGTTGTTGGTTCAAGTGGAACCATTAAAGCTTGTCGTCAAATTGCGGTAAATATGGGTTGGAGCGATGATCAGGAAAACTTGACGCGAGAAGGCTTGGAAAAACTTAAAGATAAGTTACTCAAATACAAGCATATTTCAGACATGGAATTCGAGGGTCTTAAGGAAGATCGTCGTGCAGTCCTACCTGCGGGTATTGCGATTTTATACGCTGTATTTGAAGTTCTTCAAGTTGATAAGCTGGTCTATTCAGATGGCGCCTTACGAGAAGGTGTAATGTACGATTTACTCGGGCGTTTCCAGCATGAAGATATTCGAGATCGTAGCGTACAAGCCTTGATGGGGCGTTATGGTGCTGATCAAAAACAAGCAGAGCGTGTTGTTGAAACGGCTCAACAATTATTTGATAGCGTGGCAGGAACGCTTGGTCTAAATAATGACGATAGTGATTTGCTACGTCGAGCAGCTTATCTTCATGAAATAGGTTTAGCGATTAGTCATAGTGGTTATCATCGTCACGGCGCATATTTGCTTCAGCATTCTGACATTGCTGGTTTTTCACAAATTGATCAAAATCATTTGTCACATTTGGTCGCTCATCATCGCCGTAAATTGCGTGCTGAAGCAAAAAATGATGTGACGAAAGTCGGTGGAATTAAACTTGTCTATCTATGTTTGCTCCTTCGTCTCGCAATTTTGCTGAATCACAGCCGAAGCGATGAGATGCTTCCTGCCATTGAATTAAAGATATTAGATGAGCAACAATGGCAACTGAAAGTTTCTGGTGATGCAAAACAATGGCCTTTGTTGGTTGCAGAGCTGCATGATGAGCAGGTGCAATTTAAACATTGGGATATCGTTTTGAATATTCAGTCGGAACAATTTATTGGCTAACAGAAGCTGATAAGCGAATTTTATTAGTTAACTACGTCATAGTTAATTTAGGGATATTCATCGACTTATGAAAAATAAAGCTGCTCAATCTAAAGCATGGAAAACGGTTCAAATTGCGCGTCATCCAGATCGCCCACAATTTTTAGATTATGTGAGCGAAATTTTTACAGAATTTGATGCACTTCATGGTGACCGTTTATATGGTGATGATGGTGCAATGGTTGGCGGTTTAGCACGTTTTAATGGTCAGGCTGTGATGGTGGTTGGTCAACATCGTGGTCGTAGTACACGTGAAAAGTTACAGCATAATTTTGGGATGAGTAATCCAGAAGGCTATCGCAAGTCTCAGCGTTTACTTGATATGGCTGAACGATTTAATCTTCCAGTTTTCACATTTATTGACACCATGGGTGCATACCCTGGTGTAGGTGCTGAAGAGCGTGGACAAGCAGAAGCAATTGCTACGAGTCTAGCTCAACTCTCAAGTTTAAAAGTACCTGTCATCGCGACTGTTCTAGGCGAGGGTGGTTCTGGCGGCGCATTAGGCATTGGCGTTGCAGATCGTGTGATTATGCTTTCTCACAGTATTTACTCTGTGATTTCACCTGAAGGTTGTGCCTCAATTCTTTGGAAAACTGCTGAAAAAGCTGAGCAAGCGAGTGAAGCACTTGCACTCACTGCAGATAAACTGAAAGAACTTGGTATTGTTGAGTATGTTGTAGATGAAGGTGAGGGTGCTCATCTTCAGCCAGACCTAGTCATGGATAAATTAAAACATGTGTTACAAGCTGCACTTGATGAGCTTGTTCCAATGGATGCAAATGCAAGATGCGAAGCACGTTACCAACGTTTAATGAAGTTTGGCAGCGACAATTCAGGTCTAGCTTCTTAAAACAAATTGCCAAATTTGGTGATGAACACACGTTCTTAGTGGGATGCAGTGGCGGCATGGATTCCATGCTGTTGCTGTATGTCATGTCTCAATTAATTCCCCAAAAAATCCGTGCGATTAATATTAACCACCAGTTGCAATCTGCAAATCAGGAATGGGCTGAATTCGTCCATCAATTTTGTATGGCAGCGCACATCCCTGTGGTTCTCGAGACAGTTCAAGTTGCTGAAGGGAATTTGGAACAGCAAGCTCGAGCAGCACGTTATCAAGCTTTTAAACATCATTTATCCGACACAGATATTTTAGTACTGGCACATCATCAGCAGGATCAAGCTGAGACCGTATTATTACGTTTGTTCTCTGGTGCTGGAATACAGGGGTTGTCCGCGATGAAATTATTAGATTCACGTGAAGACATCATTATTTGGCGACCATTATTGAATCTAAGTCGTGAGCAGATTTGCCAATGGGTAGAGCAACTCGAATTGCCCTACGTGGATGACCCGACCAATTTTGATACGCATTATGATCGAGCTTGGTGTCGTCATGAGCTTTGGAATATTTTGCAAAGCCGATTCCCTAAAATGCAACAGGCGATTGTGAGAACCAGTGTGCTGATGCAAGATGCGAATGAAATTTTGCAAGAGGTTTTACAACAGGATTTGGCATTCTGTGGCGATGATGATCATCTAGATTTACGACAACTCAATCAATTAAGTTTAGCAAGAAGAAGACAACTTTTATCCAATTGGATGAAAGGACAAGACCAATACCGTCCTGCATTTGAGATGGTAGAGCGGTTGACTGAAGAAGTTATTTTGGCGAAACCTGATGCACAAGCAGCATTGCATTGGAATGGACAATATTATGTTCGTTTCCAAAATATCTTATATCGAGTTCCTAAGGATGAATACTTAGCAGCATCAAATACAACTGATTCAGAAATAAAATTTGAAATCCAGCATGTTGTAAATTTAGCTTCGGGTCAATTTAAGATCTGCCAACATCAGGAAGAGTATGGTCTGCGTATAGAACTTTTAAATCAGCCTTTGACATTGCATTATCGTCAAGGTGGGGAAAAAGTCCATTTGCATGGACGTGTGGGGAAATGGCCATTAAAAAAAGCAATTCAAGAGGCACAAATTTTTCCATGGAAGCGTCATACTATTCAAATTTTAAGCTTAGATAATGTTATGCTTGGTGTTTTCACGCCAAAAGGGTTTTGGCTGGCTGAATCAGAGTATTGTGAAGTCGGTGGTTGGCAGCCAAAGTTAGTTTCATCGCTATAAAATCAAGGTTGAGAGTCGTTCATGAGTGTTGCGTTAAACTGTAATATTTGTTTCATTGGTGGTGGTAATATGGCTCAAGCCCTAATTGGAGGGTTGATTAGTCGTGGTTTACCAACAACGCGTATTACAGTTTCCGATCCTGTAGAACGTGTGAGAGAGTTATTAAAAGAAAAAGAAATTCAAGTTACAGACAATAATGAAGACGCGATCCAAAATGCTGATGTTGTTGTTCTGGCGGTGAAACCACAAGTACTGGCACAAGTCCTTAAACCGTTAAAAGGTAAATTTGAGAATAAGTTAATTGTTTCGATTGTAGCAGGGGCTGAAATTGCAACGATTGCTGCATTAACGGGGACGGAGTTTATCGTTCGTGTCATGCCTAATACACCTGCATTGGTTCAAACAGGTGCCCATGGTTTATATGCTCATTACGTTGTTGACCAAGCAAAGCGTGAATTGGCAAGTCAGATTTTAGCTGCAACAGGCTTAACACTTTGGGTAAACTCAGAAGAGCAAATTGATGCAGTAACTGCGGTATCGGGGTCAGGTCCAGCGTACTTTTTCTATATGATGGAAAGTATGATTCGTGCTGGGAAAAATTTAGGCTTGGATGAGAAAACTGCAACAGCATTAACGCTACAAACAGCTCTCGGTGCTGCACAAATGGCGATCACCAGTTCTAATACGCCATCTGAACTGCGTAGAAATGTGACATCACCAAATGGTACAACTCAAGCGGCCTTGGAAGTTTTTGATCGAGCGCAAATTTCACAGAATATTCAAGCTGCTCTTGCGGCTGCAAAAAAACGCAGTCAGGAGCTCGCTCAGGAATTAAGTGATAGTTCTAAATAACTAAATTTTAGGAAAATTGAAGTATGGGTGCGAACTCTGCGCTATTTTTTGACATTATCATTAATGTTGCGATTTTATTGGTATTTTTCCGTTTTTTAATGCAATTGGCTGCAGTCAGTCCATATAACCCTGTTGTGCTATCGACAGTGAAAGCAACAAAAATTGTAGATGTGTTTGGACGAATCTTGCCAACTGTGGCACAGGGGCGTGTAAATCTAGCAGCTTTAGTGCTGATCGTGTTGTTGTATTTTCTTAAGGTATTTGGTTATAAATATTTAAATGCCTTACCAACAGGCGATGCATTGTATTTTATTGGTTCAACAGTACTTTCAATGTTGCAGGCATTAATTTCAATTCTTAAATATTTACTGTTCGCTTACATCATATGTAGTTGGATTTTGATGTTTTCACAAACACGTTCACCCTATATTGAAGTGATTCAAGAATTAGCTGAACCGATGTTGGCACCATTCCGTAAAGTAATGCCAAATTTAGGGATGATTGATCTTTCTCCAATCCTTGCGTTCTTTACACTTTATATTGCTGAAATCATGTTGAAATCAATTGGTTAAATCTAAATTGTGGATTTAAACAATTTCATAAAAAAGGACTCATTTGAGTCCTTTTTTACAATCTAAGAATCTTAGAAATTAGTGCGCTTCGCCCCAGTTTTTCCCTTTGCCGACTTCAACAACAAGTGGCACAGAGAGTTGAACAACACCTTGCATTGCATCTGCGATTTTAATAGCGATCTCGTCAGCGATCGCTTCATCTACCTCAAACACTAATTCATCGTGAACTTGCAATAATAATTTGGCCTGATCTTTAGGTAGAATTTTATCTACTTCGATCATTGCCATTTTGATAATCTCCGCAGCAGAACCTTGAAGAGGCGCATTAATTGCAGCGCGTTCAGCTGCCTTTCGAATCATCATATTGCGTGCATCGATATCTGGGGTGTATAAGCGTCGTCCTGTAATGGTTTCAACAAAGCCTTGTTCTAATGCGACTTGTCGTGTGCGTTGCATATATTCATAAATGCCAGGATAGCGATGGAAATATTGTTTAATGTAATTTTGAGATTCTTCGCGTGTGAATCCCAACTGACGTGTTAAACCAAACTCAGACATGCCATAAAGTAATCCAAAGTTGACTGCCTTGGCTTGGCGACGTTGATCATTGGTTACATCATCCAAAGCAATATTTAATACTTCTGCAGCAGTACGGCGATGAACATCTTGGCCGTGATTAAACGCGTCAACTAAAGCCTCATCTTGTGAAAAATGTGCCATAAGACGTAGTTCAATTTGTGAGTAATCGGCAGCAAGTAAAACCCGACCTTCAGGTGCAACAAAAGCTTTTCGGATTTGACGACCGATCTCTTCACGAATTGGAATATTCTGAAGATTAGGATCAGTAGAAGATAATCGTCCAGTTGCGGTTAAAGCTTGATGGTAGCTGGTATGAACACGATGACTTTCGTTATTGGCTTGTTTGATTAAACCGTCAGTATAGGTACTTTTTAATTTAGACAAGCCACGATATTCTAAAATAAGTGCAGCGATCGGGTGATCAATTTTCTCAAGAATGCTTTCGCTGGTACTGTATTGACCTGTTGAAGTTTTCTTACCACCTTTTAAACCTAACTTATCAAAAAGAATATCACCCACCTGCTTAGGTGAGCTGACATTAAAAGGTTGACCCGCGATTTCGATAATCTGATTTTCTAACTCTAGAATTGTATTAGAAAATTCTTGACCCAATTGATCGAGGAAACTCAAATCGAGCTGAATTCCATTTTCTTCCATCGTCGTCAGAACTGCAGCTGTCGGCATTTCGATTTGATGAAGAATATTGAGAAGCTCTGGGATTTCTTTAAGCTTACGCTCCAATACCTCATACAAACGATAGGTTACATGGGCATCTTCAGCGGCATAATGCGCTGCTGTTTCGATTTCAATTTGATTAAAGGTTTTTTGTTTAGCACCTTTGCCCGCCACTTGTTCGTAAGTGGTGGTTAAGTGGCTAAGATAAACGCGCGCAACGTCATCCATACCATGGCGCGTCGTCACAGCATTGAGCACGTACGAGGCAAGCATGGTGTCAAAGTACCAGCCTTGTAAATGAATTCCATGATTTTCGAGAATATGAGCATCATATTTTAAATGATGACCAATTTTCTCAATCTCAGCGTTTTCTAAAATTGGTTTGATTTGCGCAAGAATAGCGTCGCGATCCAATTGCTCTGGAGCACCTTCATAATCGTGAGCAAGCGGAACGTAATATGCATCTTGGGCATCAAATGCCACAGAGAAGCCTACCATCTCTGCAACACGATAATCTAAACTTGTGGTTTCAGTATCGAAAGCAAAGCGTTTCTCAGTAGTCAATCTTTGAAAGAGTTTTTCCCAATCCGCTGGTGTTAAAACGGTATGGTAAGTTGCCTCGCCAAGCTGATCATCTACACTAGTCTGAACCGCTTGGTCTTCGATTTTCGACGTTGCAGTACTCGGTTTTGCGACAACTTGACTCAATTGTTTATACGCAGCACTATTTGGATTGTTGGGATGATCTAAAGACTGCAGTTGATTTCTAAACTCAAGTTCGGTGTAAAGCTGACGTAACTCTGCAACATTTGGATCTCGGAGTTTAAGATCATCATAGGTCAGATTCATGTCTAAGTCACAAACAATACTTGCTAGCTGATGATCTAGCGCAATACCATCTGCATTGTCTTTAATATTTTGGCCTACTTTGCCTTTAATTTTATCTACATTTTCAAGAATGCCGCCAATTGAACCATATTCATTCAGCAGTTTAGCCGCAGTCTTTGCCCCTATACCAGGAACGCCCATGATGCCGTCAGAGGCATCTCCCATGAGGGTTAAATAATCAATAATTTGGTTCGGCCAAACACCAAACTTTTCAAAAACGCCATTCACATCCATGGGCTTGTCTTTAAAACTGTCTTCAAGTGTCACTTTGTCCGTGACCAATTGAGCCATGTCTTTATCGCCTGTGGAAATCAAGACTTGATAGCCTTCTTTTTCTGCACGTTTTGCCAGCGTACCGATGATATCATCGGCTTCCGCGCCTGGAATGGCATGGAGTGGGATACCTAAAGCGCGTATTAAATTATGTAAATATGGAATTTGTTGAGCGAGTTCGTCAGGCATGCTCGGTCGATCCCCTTTATATATTGGGGAAAGTTGATGACGGAAAGTTGGTTCAGGTGTGTCAAAAATGACAGCCATGTGTGTAGGTTGAACACGACGCATTAATTTTTGGATAGCAGAAATAGCTCCGCGAATTGCGTTGGTTTGTAAACCTGTTGACGTCGTTAGCGGTGGTAGTGCGTGATAAGCACGAAATAAAAAATATGACCCATCGACCAAGACAAATGGTGGCATTGAAACGTTCCTAATCCAATTAACTTTTTTATTGTACGTGATTTTCAGCAGTTGCGCTGATACAAGATTTGCAATCAAGTGTACAGAATATGCGATGAAAAACGCAAAATGCTAATTCTTGCTGAGGTATCATCAATCTAGCTAAAAAGGAATGATGTGTATGCTGAAGCAACATAGTGAAATAAAAATGATTTGGTTGATGCTACTCATCATAGTAGCGATCAGTGCTTGGGTTCTAGCGTTGCCGATCATTACGTTTTTATGTGTTGCTGCATTCATCATAAGTGTTATGCAATATGCCCATCATGTTGAAAAACCGCTTACCAACATTGAGCAACAGACTCATTATTCGAAGCAGAATACATCACGATTGCCCTTATATATTTCATCATTTTTTGCACTAATTGGTAGTTTGTTCGATTGGACATGGTTGGTTGGATTAGGTTTAACATTCTGGATTTATTTTTTTCTAAACTGGTTGCGACAACTTGAGGGTCGATTAATTCAAATCGGTGCTTTGCAGGAAAAGCTAATAAAACTAGATCGAGACGATCAGACGAGTACCCCAAGTATTTTACAAGGTTTAGAGGGAATCCAGATAAATCAGCAGAATGATTTGGGTTGTTGGGCGCAAATCAGACGATGGATCTTTCATGGGAATCCTGTACTGAAAGTTGCGATTACCGTCCTAGTGATTGGGGTCGTCTTATTATTGAGATATATGGTTGAGCATTGGACCCTAAGTCTTTCAATCAAACTTTTGGCTGTCGCTGTCATCGCCGTCCTATGTGTTGCCTTTGGTTATCATATACAGAAAAAAAACCGCGGCTTTGGTCTTGCTTTACAAGGACTGGGTTTTGCGGGATTGTTATTAAGTATTCTATTTGCTTATCACTATGATCTGTTAAATCTCATTAATACGATTACGCTTTACAGCTTGAGCATGCTGTCGTTGGTCATGCTGATTTTAAAACAGCGGTCAGTGGAGCTTTCCCTGATGGGAGTTTTGGTTGCTTATATTGCATCGTTCACATTACCTCATGCAGATTTTTCCTCAGCTCAATTACTGTCTTATTATCTAGCGGTCAATTGTGTTGTAGGTGTAATTTGTACATTACATCCATGGAAAATACTCACTCAAATAGCGTTGCTGCTCATTATTGTTATCGGTGGTGGTTATGCCTTTTTGAATGGCGGTGTTGCAGAGAGATTCATTTTATCCTGTCTAGTTATTGCACATGCGAGTGTATTTATTTGGTCGGGTTTTAGATTTAACCAGCTCGCTACACATCAAAATCAAGCTCATTTAGGTCAGCGTATTATTGACTCCGCATTGATTTATGTCAGTCCCTTGGTCGCATATGCATTTTTACATCTCATGTATTTAGATCAAACATCGGTTCAAATTGCCTTGTGTTTGGGTTTTGCATTGACTCACTTTGCGATTTTTAAAGTTGTGCAGCACGCGAAATTTGATACGGCGATTAAACAAAATTATTTAATGTTAGGTTTTATTTTTCTAAGTTTTATCCCGCCGATCTTGATTCCACAAGCATGGAGTGTGATCGGGTGGATCATTGAAGGACTGCTTATTTTAATGTGGGGCTTGCATCGTGAGTTTAGGGTAGGGCGAACATTAGGTTATACGTTGTTAGCAGTTGGATTATTTTCGTATTTATACTATTTGATCGAGTTAGCATCAATTCCAAATATCATCCCATGGTTACTAGGTCTAAGTTATATCCTTACGATTGCGGTCTCCAATGTTGTTATGCGTTATCAAAAACAGCTGACACTGTCAGATAAAATTTTCCTGTCTATTTTTTCTTTTTTTGCGAGTCTTTTACTGCTTTATCAAGGTGTGGAAAGTTTTAGTGAACCGATGAGATTAATCTACACACTTGCATTCACAACTGCGATTTATTTTGCTGCTAATTTAGTCTTACAACCGCGCCAAGTAGTCTCATGGTCATGGTTATTACCAAAATGGTTGGGGCTGATTCCTATTGTATTGTTCGCAGCTATTATGCTGATCGATCAATACACTCAAGGAGTCATCATCTGGCAGTCATTTGGTGAGCAAGGCTTGTTTGTCTTGGCTTGTTTGGGCCTGAGCTATCTGTGGTTAAAACCAATTTCAAATGCTCAGTATGAAAATGAATGGATCGCCTTTGGTGGACTCACTTCTTTAGCTTGTGCGAGTGTGGGTGTAGTTTCAATATCACCTATGATGGGAGCTGTGCTTTTACCGTTGATACTTTATGGCTATAGTGCTTCTAAAACAACAGATCTGAATAAGCTTTGGTTAACAAAGACTAGCCTCATTTTATTATTGTGCTGGATTGTCAGCTCACAAATTTGGGTGGTAGAACCCTTTTGGAAATATTTTATCCCAATCTTAAATCCTATAGATGTCGTCAGTCTGGCTGGTTTGTGGGTGCTTATTCAAGTGCTTCGCAGTCAAATCAGAATGGGGCTAGAGCGAACACTTGGCGCATTCTTGATCTTACTCGCTGTGCTATGGGTAAGTAGTTATGTACTTCTTAGAGCCTTACATTTTTATTTTGCTACACCTTATAACCAGTGGATCATTTGGCAAGATTCAGCAGTGCAATTGGCGTTGACATTATTGTGGGTGGTCATGGCATTCATTGTGATGAAATATGCCGCTGTCATCCATAATCGAGTGGTATGGATGTTTGGTGCAAGTATTTTGGCGATCGTGACTTTTAAGTTGGTGTTGTTAGATTTATCCCATATCGGCACTCTAAGTCGAGTTTTATCATTTTTAGGTGCAGGAGGATTAATGTTGATTATTGCGTACATCGCCCGAGCGCCAGAGCAAAACGAGTAGAAGAAACTAATGCTTGATCCTGAGATCAAGCATTAACCTTAATTCATTATAATTTAGGCTCTCTTTTGATTTCCTTATCATTGGCGTATTGGTCTATTTCCTCATCTGTCAACGAGGGTTGTGGAGGGCGATCAACAAAACCCATTTTAGGTACAGGAATTTCAATATGGTGATCAACAAAACCATTTCGAATCCGCTCTTGCATTTCATCACGTACTTTCAAAAAGTTTTCCTGTTGGCACCAAATGGCGAATAACAATTCGATTGAAGATTCACGGAATGCGGTTACCGTCACAGCAGGTTTAGGATCTGCTAACACTAAAGGATAGCTGTTCGCCACCTTTAATAAAACTTCTCGTACTTTAATGATGTCTTCATGAAAGTTGATTGCAAGTGTAATGGGAATGCGCCGTATCGGGAATTTAGAGAGGTTATGTACGGGAGCACGAATTAATTGCTCATTAGGTAAACGGACATAGACATTATCTTGAGTCAGTAATTTCACAGACAGTAAATCAATGGAGATCACTTCGCCTTCGATGGTATGTCCACGAATTAACGTAATTTGAATGGTGTCACCAATTTCAAAAGAACCTTCACCAATCAAGAATAAACCGCTAATCAAGTTCGTCGCAGAGGTTTGGGAGGCAAAACCCAGCGCTACGGTCAAGATACCAGCAGCACCTAGAAATACACTTAATTTAAAACCTGCTTCTTTTAAACTCGCCATCACAAAGATGAGGAAAATAAAATAAAAAATACCGCGCCGCCATACCAAACGCTGATGAGCATTAAATTTGGCACCGATCGTTCTCACAAAAGTATTGGAAACGACTCGAGCAAAAAGGAATCCAATAAAGCAAAGCACAATCGCAATAATAATTTCAGTTAGGCGATCCGTATTGATATTGGTAAATATACTTTTGAGGCTATCAGCAATGGTGCCGGTAAGACTATCTGCCATATGCCCCCCTTAGAAGAATGAATCAAACATGTTAAATAAAGTACTACCTGGGGCACGTGCTGGATTGACATAAATTACATCACCTGCCAATGGTGGGGTGCGATTTTCAATACGAATACGTGCTGGTCGATCCATCCCTTCGTGAATGACTTTAATTTGTGACGTCCATAATCTCTCGGTACTTTCACTATAAAACAAAGGTAGAGCAGGAACAGGTACATTCATTCGATCGAAACGGAGTTGATGTCCACTGACATTGTGAAAGTCAATTGGAGTGACTGCACGAAATGCACGTGGACGAAGTTGTTTGAGTTCTGTTCGACCATCAACTGAAGTGGCGTAACACATTTCACCACTGCGTTGATCAGGACCGAACCATGTATCTTTAGGCATAATGACCGGTATATCGAATAATGGGGTTTTTTGACTTTCGACATAACCTGAAAGCCACAGAGGGGTACTAATATAAAGCGTGCCACGTTGACCAGCTGGAATGTAAATTGGGTCTACAGGACGGATCACGACAGATCGATCTGCAAGACGTGGTATCAATTGAATTTTAGGGTGAGTTTCCCTGAACATGTAACGTTCAACATGTACTGGACGAGGAAATGAAAAATGGGGGTCATCCATTTCCTGCCACTTTTGTTCGTAGTCGTATTGAATTTGAGGACGGTAGTACTCCATGCGCCATTCTTGTAAGCCACGAGTGAGTCGAAAGAGCAATGAACCAAATTGCCAAGCACGCACTTGATTGAGTTCAAAATGCTGCTCACCCCACCATCTTAAAGTCGAAGGGTTTTGCTCAAGTTTCTGATCTAGAGACAATAGGGAATATCCTTAAATAAATTCATTAAAAAACTGTCTTCACGCTGTCAAATGCTTAGAGTACACTCGAGGTAATTTTAATCATGATTATCATCCCTTATGCAAGTACTTAAACAAATACAAATACCGTATAGTTTTGCAAAAAAGCATGGCGTTTTGTTGCGTTATGAAGGGGATCAAGTTTTTATTGTCCGTCGTCAAGATACTGCTTTGGTTGCTTTGCAAGAAGCACGCCGTTACGTGGGGCGTACGGCCCAATATCAATTGGCGACTGAACAAGATTTTAGTCAGTTACTCAGTTCAAGCTATGCTGGTGAGACAGGCGAGTCTCAGCAAGTGGCTGCTGGTTTAGAAGATCATCCTGACCTCTTAAGTTTAGCTGATCAAGTACCTGAAGCAGAAGATCTGATGGATCAGGAAGATGATGCTCCGATTGTTAGATTGATTAACGCATTATTGTCCGAAGCCATTCGAGTGAGTGCATCAGATATACATATTGAAGCTTTTGAAAAAAAGTTATCAGTTCGTTTACGTGTTGATGGGCAACTTCGAGAAATCGTGCAACCACGTCGTGAACTTGCCCCATTGTTGGTTTCACGTATTAAAGTAATGGCAAAACTTGATATTGCTGAAAAGCGAATACCTCAGGATGGTCGTATCTCTTTACGACTGGCAGGTCGTGAGGTGGATGTCCGTGTTTCGACTTTACCCTCTTCACATGGTGAGCGCGTAGTAATGCGTCTTTTAGACAAGCAAGCAGGTCGTTTAAATATGACCCATTTGGGTCTGATGAAAGATGATTACGAGCGATTAACCCAATTAGTGCATCGTCCTCACGGTATCATTCTCGTGACTGGACCGACAGGTTCTGGTAAAACGACGACACTTTATGCTGCACTCTCGGATTTAAATGACGGATCTAAGAATATTTTGACCGCGGAAGATCCAATTGAATATCAACTTGAAGGTATTGGACAAACCCAGGTTAACACTAAAGTGGATATGACATTTGCGCGTGCATTGAAAGCGATGCTTCGTCAAGATCCAGATGTGGTAATGGTGGGGGAGATCCGAGATTTAGAAACTGCAGAAATTGCTGTGCAAGCATCTTTGACGGGTCATTTGGTATTGTCGACTTTGCATACCAATACTGCGATTGGTGCAGTGACGCGTTTAAAAGACATGGGGATTGAGCCATTCCTTCTATCGAGTTCTTTAATTGGTGTGATTGCGCAACGATTGGTTCGTACTTTGTGTTCGCATTGTCATAGTTGGCGTGCCGCGGATGATTTTGAAAAAGAAATTTTTAAGAATGTCCATGATGGTACTGCACTCAATCTGCCTCAACCAGAGGGATGTGAACATTGTGCGCATACAGGTTTTAGTGGTCGTACCGCCATTTATGAAATCGTCCCTGTTGATGATGGAATGCGCCGTCTGATTCATGGGAATGCTGCAGAGTTTGAAGTTGAAAACTATGCTCGTCAGCAGTCAGGTTCGATACGTGATGATGGGTTAAGAAAGGTGCTTGAAGGTAAGAGCACATTAGAGGAAGTACTTCGAGTAACAAACGAAGCGGCGGAGTGATTCAGAGATTATTTGATAATTCTCGATAAAACGAAGAAGCGCTGATTTGAAATTAAGCCCGAAAGCTGAGGATTCAATAAAAGAGCCCAATCGGAGATGAAAGGGCTTTTTTTATATGGTTAAACAACTGATTTTAAATGGGTTCTAACATGAATTTAACCTACAACGCTAAAAAAGCTGAGATGCCATATGCATATCAGCGTGATTTTTAGGATTGAAACAACTGGATCAAACAATCACATTCAAGGTCACATCAATATTGCCACGTGTTGCATTTGAATATGGACAAACGATATGAGCAGCATCTACTAGCTTTTGAGCTTGCTCTTTATCCAAGCCTTCCAGATGAATATTTAAAGTGGCTGCTATTCCAAAACCAGTTGGAATAGGACCAATACTCACTTCACCTTCAATATAAGCATCTGGTGTGATTTTCAATTTATCGCGGTTGGCAACAAATTTCATCGCACCTAAGAAACATGCAGAATAACCAGCAGCAAATAATTGCTCTGGATTTGTTCCACCACCGGGACCACCCATTTCTTTTGGTACAGCGAGCTGAACATCTAAAATTTGATCTGATGATGTAGCACGACCATCACGCCCACCAGTAGCTTTTGCATGTGCGGTATAAACAACTTTTTCTAATGACATGATTCCTTCCAGATAGAGTATAGGTGAATATCTATACTCTCTGATTTAAAAGGAATGATAAGCGGTAATTTTGTAAAGCTTAGTATTCAATTTTTTATGTGTGAGCAGGTCAAAGCTGAATAAGTTTACGATGCTGAATTAATGGCATCGATTCTCTAATTTTTTTCTGTTCATCGATGTCAAACGGAACTGTAATCATTTGAGCACCTTCTTCAGAGATGATATCTAACAATTGACCACGAGAATTCGCAGCACCAGAGTGACCCCAGGTTTGTCTTTTTTCACCGTGCCACCCTTGTTGAGCTGAGCCTAAAACTTGGCATTGACTATCCATGGCACGAGCTTGTAAAAGTAATTGCCAGTGCATTTGACCTGTCGTGTAAGTAAAAGCAGAAGGTGCTGTTAAAATATTTGCGCCTTGTGCGCGCAGCTTTAAAGCAAGTTCAGGAAAACGAAGGTCATAGCAGACCATTAAACCAATATTGCCAAATGGAGTTTTAGCAATGACGGTTTGATCACCTGGTTCAAAAAACTTAGATTCTTGATATCCACCTACCGCATCACCGACTTGAACATCGAATAAATGAATCTTGTCATAACGTGCTTCTGTCTTTTCAGGGCTAATACAAAGACTGGTTGTTCTGACACGACCATCTGGCACAATGGTGCCGTCTGGGCGAAAAGGACAGGGGAGTGTCCCAGCAACAATCCACATTTGATATTGATGAGCAAGTTGTTCTAAACGAGATTGTATTTCTTCAAATCGTTCAGCAGTCTCACGCTGTTTGCCTGCCGCAAAACAAACGAAATTCTCCGGGAAAACGATCAAGGAGGCCCCTTGATTCTTACTTTTTGCTAACAATGATTCAATGACTTGAAAGTTATTTTCAATATCATTTTGGGAGTTCATTTGGGTGACAGAAAGTAAGGTTGTCATGAGGTTCTCCTTAAGCGCTCAGTATGCTTAAGAGAATATCAGATGCTGTGATCGATGGTATCTTGTTGTTGTTCTAATTGTTTAACCAAAGGCTCGAACATATTTTGGTTATCAGCATTTAATTTCATTAATGTACGATGAGCATCTAATACAGTTGAAAGCATTGCATTATGTGTGATGTGTTCGTCCAATAAAGCGCGCGTGCACACATTCGGATCTCCGCAATAGTTTAAAATTACGAAAACCTGACCAAGACCCATACTGTTCGCAAGTGTAGTGATATCTGGGTTAGTAGATAACATAACAGCTTGAACTTGATGCACTTGTTTGAGCTTTAATCCTAGTTTTGCGAGGATTCCAAGCACAGTACTGTCTATGAATGTAGTTTGGGTTAAATCAACAATTGCGCCTACGACGTTTTGTTGTTGTTCAATCCGAGATAATAATTTATCAAGGCTTATACAAGATTGAGCGCGCACTTCTCCAATGAGTTTGAAAATGTGCGTACCATCCAAGCTTGCATATTCAACATGACCTGTTGACATATAAATGCCATTTGCAGAAAGGATGCTAAAATTATCACATAGCGCAAGTCGATACTCAAGTAGTCTTCAGTCGTAGATCGATTTCTAAACAGCTACACTACTGATTATTAACTTAATTTAGACGCTGGAAGCTGAGTATCGCAATATCATCTGCAACATGTTCAGGAACTTCGAATGATTGATTTTGCAAGTGATAGACCAATTGTGTAAATTGTTCATTCAATCCACCATCAAAAGGTTCAAGTGCACCATCTGAGCAAATAATAAAACGAGCTCCACGATTCAAAGTACATTCAAACTCTTCAATTTCGAGATCTTCAGTAAGACCTAAGGGAAAGCTGCTGGTGTTGAGGATGCGAGCATCCTGATTAGGTTCAAAGATAATTGCTGGAGGGTAATGCCCTGCGCTTGACCACTTAAGCTGGTGGGTCTCTAGATTCAATGTGCCTGCAATCATTGTAATATGCTTTTCGATGTTCTCTTGTAAAAGCATGCCATTAAGTTTTTTGAGGAGTTCTCGTGGGGTTTTCGATCTACCGTGAAATGCAGCCATCCAAGAGGTAAGAAGTGAGCTTGTTACACCATGTCCAGAAACATCCGCGAGATAAAATAAGATTTCACGATCACTGAGTTTCCAATAATCATACCAATCACCAGATAAGTAAGCTGACGGTTGAAATAAAGTCTCGACTTTATAATTAAGTAGGTCGATTGGGTTGGGTAATAGTTTTTTTTGTAATTCGGCTGCGGAGGGCAGGTCGCGGCTGTCCTGATTACGTTTGTATTTTGCTTCAATTTTAGCAATCGATTTTGCGAGGTCTTTTGGAAGACGATCCCAAATCCAGCCAGCGAGTGCACCAAGTTCCCATGCTTGCGAGAGTTGAAGTCCCTCATCTGCATGACCTATTACGATCGTAGGGAGGGTCCATTTATATTGTAGAAAATCATTAACATCACTAATGGCAATGATGGTTGAATCGTAAAGATGAAGATCATCTATATGAATCATTTGTAAACTCGGCAGAGCCTCTAGAAAGCTATCTAGAAGATGGATATCACGAGTGGGTTGAATGAAATACATAGATGAAAGAATCAATCCTAAATGCTTTATTTATAAAACTATCTTAGACGAACTTATATCGAACGCCAAGTTAAAGTCTAAAAACAAAAGATTTAGACTTTAACTTACATATGGCTTTTATTCGGATTCCATAGATTCATCCATGAAGGATTCATCATCTGAAAAATCATCTTCAATAAATAGTCCAGAACCCGTTTCTAGACCGCGTTTTTCAGCAATAACATAGTTTTTTCGTTGTAAGTAGGCATCACGCATTGCTGCATACTTGTCACCTTGCAAGACTTGTTCAATCTCTAAAAGTTGAGCACGTGTATCTAATGCGCTAAGTGCCCAGTCACTATAATAGATGCGATCATGACCATCGAGTAAATATTTTTGAGGGCGTGCCTGACTATCTACTACGCGACCAACAGTATCACGGAGGGTGCTTGGTCCCATAAAAGGAAGAACGAGGTAAGGACCAGAAGGGACACCGTAATAGCCTAGAGTAGTTCCAAAATCCTCATCTTCCATTGGGAGAGATAAGCGTCGTGCAGGATCAGCGAAACCAAGCGTTGTAATTGTATTTAATGTAAAACGACCAAACGTTTGTGCGGCACGTTTAAAGCGACCTTGAGCAACCTGATTTACAACATTCCATGGCTCACCCAAATTGTCTCGGAAGCCACGTACTGAATCTCTAACTTGTTCTGGAACTTTATCAGCGTACTGCACGGCTATAGGGCGCAAGACATTTTGATCGACAACATCATTAAATGCGTAGATTTGTCTATTTAAAGGTTGAAGTGGATCTTTTTCATTTTCAGGTAATGCTGCTGTTGCATTGACTTTGAAATTATCAATTTTTAAATTTTTTAAATCTTTGATAGATCCATTGGTGTTAACTGAATTTTCTAAAGCTGGTTGTGAAGCCTTAGCAATATCGTTGTTTAAAGGCTGGTTATTATCGTTTGAGGTAGACAACTTATCAGATGTTGATAATGCAGTATCGTCAGCAATTTTATTGCCTGCAATCTCAGGTTGTTTGGCGTAAGCGGGTGCAGCTAAACCAATACTTAACATACTGACCCAAAGAAGTTGAGAGTACTGCATAAAAACATCCTAGAATAAAAGCTGAATATTAGTCTTATTAAATAAATAGTAAGTACGAACAGAATAACGCCATTATAGCGAGAGTTGAAAGCAGTTTACTAAAGTATATTTGCACAAAAAATGTGAATTAACCGTGAAAAAAGAGTGATTTTGTAGAAAATATAATCACTTGTTAAGAAAATATAATTAAATTTTAAAAAAGAGGTTGCATTGGGAGAGGAATGCTGTAGAATGCACATCCATCGGCGGTGATGTTGATTAAAACTTGTTGAAAAACAAAGGTTTAGCTGAATAGGTTGGATCTAGG